>JBKJLT010000423.1:0-9852 GCA_046596765.1 Ferruginibacter sp.
TTGCAGTGCTTGATAACGTTGTTGCGCTAAGGCAATAAATGATGCTTCTGTCATAACTTTAATGGATTGGTTTACCAAATTTATGACTTTTTGGGTGCGACAATTTTAAATGCACCCTATCTGCTGTTAAACCACTTCTTGAAAAAATAAAACAAACTGACTTTCGGTTGTCTCCTGAAATTGAAATACATGCTTTAAAAGAAGCTGGTGAATAAAAATCGCTTTCAAAAAAGATTCGTATCACCCACGAACCTTTATTATTTTCATCAACCCAACCCACAAATATTTTTTTAGCAATTGGCCGCAAGGCAAATTGATACATTTATAAAACAATAACACCGTTTACCAAAAGGTCTTCACTTTTAATTATGGCTACTTTGTTGTTACTGGCTAAACCGATGGCAGTAAGAAAAAATGTTTAACTTTATCATTAAATGAGACAACGCCTTTATATCGATACTTCTGTTATTGGAGGGTATTATGATGATGAGTTTGAAGAGTATACGAAACTTTTGTTTGAGAGAATCCGGCACAAAGATTTTGATATTTATTTTTCTGAGGTTAATGAAACAGAATTGATGCTGGCGCCACAGGAAGTTCAGGATGTAAAGCTCCTGATACCGGCAGATTGTTATAAATATCTTGAGTTAAACGATGAGGCAAAACAACTGGCAGAAACGTATATTAGTGAGAAAGCATTGGGAAAAGCAAGCCTCAATGATGCTTATCACATTGCAATTGCATCTGTAAACAGGCTGGATTGTTTAGTAAGCTGGAACTTTAAACACATTGTAAACTTTGACAAAATAAAACTATTTAACTCAATCAACATGAAATTGGGTTATCCATTGACTGACATTAGAACACCATTAGAATTTTTAAAAGATGAAAACGATAATTGAAAAAAAATTTGATACAGTAAAATTCTTTAGAGCAATTAAAGAAAAACTGGCTGCTAAAATGGCTGGGATGACTTTGGAGCAACAAAAGTTTTTTTTACAACAGGTACGGGAAGGGAAAATAAAAATTTCCTGACGAATAACTACCCATGACAAAAATATTTTTTACTGCTATACGGCCAACGGCGTTTTAAATTGGCAAAGCAATTGAAAAAAAAGTTTCAATTTTAATTCTCTTACACCGGAAGACCGGAGGTATAACAGATCTAAAGTGTTCGTATCAGACACCAGCTTTTTTATTTTCATCAACCCAACCCACAAATATTTTTGTATCAATTCGCCGCAAAGCAAATCAATCCCAAAAAAAATATCAATGCAGGTATTGCATAATTTAATTTTTTGCCTCTACCGTATATGCTTTTACTGAGAGATACCCAAAAGCATGGATTTTTGCTACAGGAAGTACAGCAGTTAGAACCAGGCTTTACAGAATGGGAATTACTAACAATCTGGCAGAAATAGAAACAGATTTTATAATTTTGGGATACACTAAAAATGAAGCGTGGGAAAAGTTTATTGCAGGCGAAGACTATGAGGCATTTTTATTAACAAAAAAAGATAATAAATAAAGTTATGACAGTAGAGCAAACAATAGAAAAATTGAACAAATCAAAAGTTCCAATTATTGTGATTGACAAAAAACTTGAGCGTTTTAGAGGGCAAAATTTGTTTCCTGAAAAGTTGAAAAGAGCCAACGAAATACTTGCAAAAACAGGACTACCAAAGTTAACAAAATAGAAAAAAACCTGCAGCTAACATAGGATTTTTTGCCGTTACTGCTAAATACATAAAGCGCAGACTATGTTAACGCCACTGTTGAGCCTCTCGCCAACAGCCGAAGCGTAAACCATTTCAATCTTCATAAAATAATCTCCCCACATAATTTCAAAAAGGTTCGTATCACCCACGAACCTTTTTTTATTTTCATCAATCCATCCCACAAATATTTTTGTATTAATTCGCCGCAAGGCACATTTCGCCGATGTGGGTGTTCCGTAAATTCATCCGCAAGCCGGCTCTCCAACCCGTTAACGCCGCCGCCTTGTCTCCGACAAGCGGCATAAATTTTTAGCTTCCAGCCAACCACGTATGGTGTGTAAAACCTTTGGCAAAAAACAGTTCAATTTAAATCGTCGTTGGCCTGGAGGCCAGACGACGGCAGTTCAAAAACGTTCGCCACACACACACGAACCTTTTTTATTTTCATCAACCCAACCCACAAATATTTTTGTAGCAATTGGACGCAAGTCAAATTGATACATTTATAAAACAATAGCACCTTTTGCAAAAAATAATTTTAAATTTACTGTATGAAACCAAGGTTATATTTTGATACATCTTTTTTTAGTCAACCACCCGACATTCGTTCACCAAAAGAAATAGTAAACAATGAAGACGAAGATTAAAACAGAAAAGACTTTTGATACTGTAAAAGTGCTTAGAGAAATAAAAGAAAAAATTGCAAAAGAAACTGAAAAAATGACCTTTTCAGAATTTAAAGAATATCTGAATAAAAATAGATTAAACACTTCAAAATAAATACTGCCTGCATTTGGATTAAGCTTTGCGTCACCAACGTTTTTTATTTTCATCAACCCAACCTATAAATTTTTTGTAGCAATGCGCCGCAATAATTGCCCTGCCCTTCAGGGTAGGGAACAAAATGCCTATTCGCAAACCGGGCTTTAGCCCAACTGGATTATTTTGGCTAAAGCCAAATGCATTTTCTTTTGATTCACCGCCCTGAAGGGCGGTGCAATTCAATTACAACCTGCCACAAAGAACTCATAATCCTTTTCTTCTTACATTTACCATGTTAAAAACAACTACATGAAAACTTTAAGCATAATAATCCTGCTTGCCCTCATTGCATTTAGCTGCCAGAAGGAACTAAGTCCCGAAACAATTCTCTCAAGCATACCTACACTTACCACCACCGCAGCAACATCCATAACAAACACAACAGCCGCCAGCGGTGGTAATATAACCGATGATGGCGGCGCTCCCATAACAGTCCGTGGCATTTGCTGGAGTACTTCGCCCAACCCAGTATTAAGCGGCAGCCGCACAACAGACGGTACCGGTGCCGGAGTATATGTAAGCAACATTACCGGCCTTACCGCCATGACGGTTTATTATGTACGTGCCTATGCAAGCAACAGTGTGGGCACTGCTTATGGTAACGAAATAACTTTTACAACCACCAACACATCAACCGCATTACCAACAATAACAACTGCAGCAACAAGTGCGGTTACTATTACAACCGCCACCAGCGGCGGCAATATAACCACCGACGGCGGTGCACCCGTTACAGCCCGTGGTGTTTGCTGGAGTACCACTGCAAACCCAACAGCCGTATTATCAACCAAAACAATTGATGGCACCGGAACAGGAATTTTTGCAAGTGCCATCACCGGTTTAACTGCAGCAACGCTGTATCATGTACGTGCCTATGCAACAAACAGTGTGGGTACATCCTACGGCGGCGATTCTACCTTTACCACCGCAGCAGGCACAACCATACCAACCATTACCACAGCAGCAGTTAGTGGTATAAACACAACCTCTGTTACTGGTGGCGGTACCATCAGCAGCGATGGCGGCGCACCCGTTACAGCCCGTGGTGTTTGCTGGAGCACAACCACAAACCCAACCATTGCATTATCAACCAAAACAACCGATGGGTCGGGCATTGGTACATTTACCAGTGCAATAACCGGCCTTACTAAAAGTACTCTTTATCATGTTCGTGCTTTCGCAACAAATAGCGTAGGTACCGCTTATGGTAATGATATAATTTTTACAACACCTGAATTTGATACTTATATAGGTGGATGTTCGCCAGCCAATGATGAGGCTGCAATCTGGAAAAATGGTGTACCAACCCTCTTAACTACAGGTACTGGAATAGTGTACTGTATTTATGTAGTAAACCAGGATGTTTATGCCGGTGGTATAGAGTTGATAGGAGGACTTTGGGTGGCGAAAACCTGGAAGAACGGAGTAGCTACAACTTTATCTGATGGAACAGACAATGCCAATGTTCAATCCATTTTTGTTTCGGGTACAGATGTGTATGCTGTTGGCTCAGATAAGGGCAAAGCCATGATATGGAAAAATGGAATTGGTACACTTTTACTCAACGGAAATTCAGCAAATAGCGTTTTTATATCGGGGGCTGATGTTTATGCGTGTGGTAATTCGCAGGCAACCTGGAATGCACCAAGCTATGCAGTGTTTTGGAAAAACAATGTCTTTACTGATTTAACAAACAGAACCGGTTTATCAAATGCAAATGCCATAAGATTGATGGGGTCTGATGTGTATATTGGTGGAAGGGAAGACATGAAAGCTGCCATCTGGAAAAATGGTATCATTAGTTATTTATCTGATGGAACAAAGTTCAACATGATTACAACACTGTATATTAATGGGGTCGATGTGTATGCCGGTGGTTTCGAATCGGTAACATCAGGTGGGCTTAGAATAGCTAAATACTGGAAAAATGGAACGCCTGTTAATCTAACCAACGGCAGTACATATGCTTCTGTAAATTCAATTTTTAAGTTTGGGTCAGACTTATATGTTTATGGTAAAGAAGATGATTTCTCTCAAAATATAACAATATGGAAAAATGGAGTTCCTTCAAACAGCAATGTAATTTTAAGTAATAACTATAATAATTATGCTGTTTTCCTGCGCTGATAAAATTTTAAAAAAGATTGTGCTACTGCTGTCTTCATAAAATAATCTTCATCATAACTCTTTCAAAAACGTTCGTATCTCCCACCAACCTTTTTTTATTTTCATCAACCCAACCATCGCTGTTCACATGGGCAGCAAAAGCTTTTTCTGATAGCTATAATCAAAAATCAAACGATCAGCAAACGCAGCGCATATAAAAACGGCCCTTTGCCGGATTTATAAAAAAATCACAATTTTTAAATCCTCATTTGTTGTTTGTACGTAAATATTTTTTTAACCAAAAAACAACAAATGAAAAAGATACATTTAATCCCGTTTTTAATGCTTTTCGCTGCAGGCACACTGGTTTTTAGCAGTTGTGAAAAAAATAGCGATGCTTTTGTAGTAACACCCCCGCCACCACCACCGCCACCACCAGCCCCACCCGTAAAACCAAACCTGGAGTTTTTTGGTATTACAGCGGATAATTTTTTGGTAAAATATAATGCCAACGCATCCCATTTACCTATTTCGAAAACGGCGGTAACAGGTTTGATGGCAGGAGAAAATTTGTTGTCTATTGATTTCAGGCCCGCAACCGGACAATTGTACGGACTTGGTAATACCAGCAGGCTATATGTAATTAATACCGAGACAGGTGTTGCAAGACCAGTAGGAACCGGACCATTTACACCCGCTGTAAATAATGCAATTGCCTCTATGGATTTTAACCCAACCGTTGACCGGATAAGAGTGGTAAGTTTTGGAGGTCAAAATCTTCGTTTAAATCCCGAAACCGGTACCGTTGCAGCCACAGATGGTAATATTAATAATGCAGAAAGAATCAGCGGTGTTGCTTACACTAACAGCGTTGCTGGAGCTTCAGCAACAACTTTATTTGATATTGACGGCTTTAATTTGTTTAAACAGGATCCTCCCAATAACGGCACCATAACTAAAATTGGCAGCCTAGGATTAGATGCAGCCGGCGTTGGTGCCAGCGATTTTGATATTTCTCCCGACAATAAAGTTGCACTTGTACCTATGACTGTGGGTAGTACCAATAGCCTTTACCAGCTTGATACTGCAACAGGCAAACTGGCTAATTTAGGCATACTTGCAATTCCGTTAATCAGTCTTGCCATTCCAACAAACCCGGTTGGTTACAGTATCGATAATGGTAACAATCTTTTAATTTTTGATTTATCAGCACCAGCTTTTGCAGTAACAAAAGCAATAACCGGTTTACAGGCTGGTGAAAATATCTTAGGTATTGATATGCGCCCTGCTACTGGCCAGTTGTATGCATTGGGAAGCAGCAGCAGGTTGTATACAATAAATATGTCGAATGGCACTGCGGCAGTAGTAAATACAGTTGCATTTACACCTGCACTTGCAGGCACTTCCTTCGGATTTGATTTTAATCCGACGGTTGACAGGATACGTGTGGTAAGTAACAACGGCCAAAACCTGCGCTTAGACCCTAACACAGGTATGGTTGCAGTAACAGACGGACCACTTAACCCGGGTACACCTGCTGTTTCTGCAGCAGCTTATACAAATAATTTTGCAGGTGCTACTGCCACTACGTTGTACGTAATAGATGCTGCAACAGATAAACTGTACATTCAAAGTCCACCCAATAATGGAACATTAGTTGAGGTTGGATCTTTAGGTATTAATATTACTGCAGATAATGGTTTTGATATTGGTGGCAGATCTGGTAAGGCCTATGGCGTATTCAGCATTGGCGCAATCACAAAATTTTATACCCTCGATCTTACAACGGGATTAGTAATTGGCCAGCTTGACATATCAGGTGTATCAAGAGGCTTTGCGGTTGGGCTTGGTTTTTAATTAGTACCTCATATCATTTTGTTTAAAAAATTCCGGCGGTAATTACTGCCGGAATTTTTTATGTGTGTAGGTATGTTTATAAACTAGAGGGTGTAAGTACTGAACACCCTTTACAGTAGGGAGTGTTAGCCAAATTTTGGGTTAAATACAACCAGCAATGCAGCCAACATTATTTTAATAAACCGTCGTATGCCAAACGGTCCCAACGGTGTTGTTAGCAAACGGAAAGGGAATTAATCCCCCACTTCCTACTGGATTCTGCTACTTTAAGGTTATTTTTAAGCAATGATAAAAGAGCAAATACAGCAACTGGCAAAAAAGTATGCTGATGAATTTATTAAAATACGCCACCAGATACATGCCAACCCAGAGTTAAGCTACCAGGAGTTTGAAACATCAGCATTTGTTCAAAAAAAATTAACCGAATACGGAATTCCTTTTGAAGTAAAAGCCACAACCGGTGTGGTGGGTTTGATAAAAGGTAAAAATCCTGATAAAAAAGTTACTGCACTGCGTGCCGATATGGATGCGCTTCCGATTACAGAAGAAAATGACGTGCCTTATAAATCGAAAAACCCGGGTGTAATGCATGCCTGCGGGCATGATGTACACACAACCTGCTTACTGGGCGCTGCAAAAATTTTAAATAAACTTAAAGATGAATGGGAGGGAACAGTGAAGCTGATCTTTCAACCTGGCGAAGAAAAAAACCCCGGCGGAGCAAGTATTTTAATTAAAGAGGGTGTGCTGGAAAATCCAAAACCTTCATCCATTTTTGCATTGCATGTGCATCCCGGTGTGGAAGTTGGCCGCCTGAGTTTCAGGGGCGGAATGATCATGGCGAGTGCTGATGAAATTTATATAACTATCAAAGGAAAGGGCGGCCATGCTGCTGCTCCACAGGTTACTGCAGATACTATTTTAATTGCGTCGCATTTAATTGTAAGTATGCAGCAAATTGTAAGCAGAAATAATAGTCCGTTTAATCCAAGTGTATTATCCATCACTTCTTTCCAGGGCGGTAACACAACCAATGTTATACCGAGCGAAGTTAAGCTGATGGGCACTTTCCGTGCGATGAATGAAGAGTGGCGTTTTAAAGCACACGAACTGATAAAAAAACAAACCATAGAACTGGTAGCTGCCATGGGCGCAGAAGCAGAAATAAAAATTGATGTAGGATATCCATTTGTATTGAATGATGAACCATTGAATGATATGGCCAGAAAAAAAGGTGAAGATTATGTGGGAGCAGAAAATGTGGAAACAACTGAACTTCGTATGGGTGCCGAAGATTTTGCTTATTACAGTCACCAGATACCGGGCTGCTTTTTCAGAATTGGTGCTGGCAATAAAGCAAAAGGAATTACAAGCGGAGTGCATACGCCAACTTTTAATATTGATGAAAGGGCGATTGAGATAGGGATGGGGATGATGGCATGGTTGGGAGCAGCCCCCCCAGCCCCCCAGGGGGGAAACTAAGGGCAAGGTTATAATAATGAAAAGAGTTTTTGATTTGCATAGAGATCATTTTTAAATAGTTTTTAAAACTTGGTTCATAAATACATTATGCTATGCAGTAGTGTACTATGAATTGAGATTTCCCCTTCAGGGGGGCAAGGGGTATGAAAATAGCATTCCACGGCGCAGCCCGTACAGTAACTGGTAGTAAGCATTTACTTACTTTAAAAAACGGCAAAAAATATCTGCTTGATTGCGGTATGTTTCAGGGCATGGGTAAAGAAACTGATGCCATGAACCGTAGTTTTGGTTTTGATGCTACGACAGTAACGCATGTAATTCTATCGCATGCTCATATAGATCATTGTGGCCTGTTACCAAAATTAGTAAGCGATGGTTTTAATGGTAAAATTTTCTGCACACCGGCAACAAAAGAACTGGCATCGGTAATGCTGGAAGATTCGGCAGGCATACAGGAAAATGAAGTTAAGTACGAAAATAAAAGAAGGGCACAACAGGGTTTACCTTACCTGAAACCATTGTACAATACTGCAGATGCTTTGGCAGCAGCAGATCATTTTGTGGCCGTACCTTACGATGACTGGTTTACCATTGATGAAAATATTGAAGTGCAATACACCGATGCCGGTCATATCATCGGCAGCGCTGCTGTGCATTTAAAAATTAAGGAGGAGGGCAAAGTAACGCGACTTACTTTTAGCGGAGATGTAGGCCGGTACAGGGATGTGATACTGAAATCGCCTGCTGAATTTTCTCAGGCCGATTATATTTTAATTGAATCAACCTATGGCAACAGCCTGCACGATAATGCCAGCACAACGCCCGACCAGATTTTGCAATGGATTGAAAAAGCCTGCCTGCAGAAAAAAGGAAAGTTGATCATACCGGCTTTCAGCGTTGGAAGAACTCAGGAAATTTTGTTTGCTTTAAATCAATTAGAACTGGAAAACAGATTACCTGAACTGGATTATTTTGTTGACAGCCCGCTGAGTGTGAAAGCCACTGAAATTGTAAAACATTATCCGCAGTATTTTAATAAGACTATTCAAAAGATTTTAGAATCGGATAATGATCCTTTTGGTTTTAAGGGGTTGAAATTTATTAAAACGGTAGATGAATCGAAGTTGCTGAATTTTCGCAACGGGCCATTCGTTATTATTTCTGCAAGCGGTATGGCCGATGCAGGCAGGGTAAAACATCATATCAGTAATAATATTGAGAGCAGCCGCAACACTATTTTATTAACCGGTTATTGCGAGCCACGTTCACTGGGTGGTAAACTAATGGCAGGGGCTAAAGAAGTTAATATTTACGGCGTGCAGCACGAGGTGAATGCTGAGATCGGTTCTATCCGAAGCATGAGTGCCCATGGCGATTATGATGATCTGTGCCAGTTTTTAGCCTGCCAAAACCCGGCAGCAGTAAAGAGAATGTTTATTGTACACGGAGAGTATCCCGTGCAGCAGGAATTTCGGCAAAGACTTATGAAGAAAGGCTTTACTGATGTGGAAGTACCTGAAATGCATTATGAAACAACTTTGGAATAATTTTTGGTTAATATTGAACAACATAGAATCATAGAAATATACCTGCCCGACTGCGTCATTCAGGTGGGGGTTAACACATAGGCCTATGTTTTATCTACTGTTTACTATGAACTATGTGGTGAAAAGGAAAAAATAAAAATCCCTCTAAACAAAATTTTAATGAAAGCAATAAAAAAGTTTTTTAAAATATTTTTTATTACACTGCTGATATTGATCGGGCTACTGTTTGCTACTCCTTATATTTTTAAAGGAAAAATTGTTTCGCTGGTAAAAAAAGAAATCAATAAAACCCTGAACGCCAAAGTTGATTTTAAGGATGT
>JBKJLT010000078.1:0-9598 GCA_046596765.1 Ferruginibacter sp.
GTATTTTTGAAAAAATAACTGCTGTATGATTTCTTACAATACCAAAGACTGGTTTACATTTATTTTTAAATTTCATAAAGCCGATACGTTTAGAAAACTGTTGCCGCTTATTATCGCCATTTGTATTTATGCCGGCATCATTGCGTGGCTGGAGCTTTATGTGTGGAGGCTTTCAGAAACGAGCCATGTAAAAAATATACCGCTCATGCACGGCTTGCTGGGCTTCGCCATCTCCATGCTATTGGTTTTTCGTACCAACACTGCCTATGACCGATGGTGGGAGGGGCGCAAACTTTGGGGCAGCCTGGTAAATAACAGCCGCAACCTGGCTATGAAACTGCAGGCTATATTGCCCGCAGAAGACAAGGAACAGCGGATTTTTTTTCGAAAAATAATACCGGCTTTTGCTTATGCCCTGCACAATCACCTGCATAAGGAACAAACCAGGGTTGAATTGTTTGGGGGGCCAGAACACAAAGATTTTTTTTATGGCATTGATCATGCAAAACATATTCCCAACCAGGTGGCCCTGCGTATGTACCAACATGTGCAGCAGTTACATGAAGCAAAAAAGATCAGTGGCGAACAGTTGCTGTTCTTAAATCCCGAACTGCAATCTTTCACCGATATATGCGGTGCCTGCGAACGTATCAAAAACACGCCTATCCCTTATTCGTATAGTGTGTTCATTAAAAAATTCATTTTCTTTTATATAATGACGCTGCCTTTTGGATATGTTTTTCAATTGGGGTTTTATGTAATACCGGTAGTTGCTTTTGTATTTTATGTACTGGCCAGTCTGGAGTTAATTGCCGAAGAAATTGAAGACCCGTTTGGTGGAGATGAAAATGATGTGCCTACGGGATTGCTGGCTAAAAATATTCACCGGCATGTGTCAGAAATTATCTAAGGTATTTATCCGGCGACCGGTTCGGGATGAAATATTTTAAGCAATAACGTATACAGCTCCGGATGCTTTTCTTTCAGTAGGTCAGGGCGTTCAAAAAATTATCCAGATACAACAGCAAAAAATTCGGCTTCGTTGGTAGCGCCGTTAGCATTGATATAGCTACCTGACAGCACAAAAAGAGGCTGTCATAAAAAGACAACCTCTTAGAAATTCAATACACAGCTCTAAGTGTATATTTATTGAAACAACTAACGTTGGTCTATCACAAGGCCAAGATCCCGGTAATTGAAAGACGCTTTAATTGTTCCTTTGTCATTAAGCCGAAGACCAATAAACCGTCCTGAGCCTGCAGTAGGCCCTGGGTTTAAAATTGGCAAATCAAGAAACCCAAATGAACTGTTTGGTGGTATGGTAACCATACCGCTAAGCGCAGTAAAATTTGTACCTGCAACTGCGTCGGTTACTGTAAGCGATCCTCCTGCAGCCGAAGGTGTTTGCCCGGTTATGGTTGCAGGCATAGTAAAAGTGGTTACAGGCGTAGAAAATACTTCATACCCTACCGTTTCTGCAGTACCTGACTGCGGGCCAACGAGGTTTACACGTATTTTAACCGTTTGGGCATAACGCCTCAATGTTGAGTCCAACGTGTTAGCAGCCCTGCCGTATCCTGGTATACGCCCTATGATGGGGTAAGTTAAACCAGCCGCATTTGAATTTACAGCGGTGGCATCAAATTCGGCCACAGTGTTGTTTAGAATAACCGGATCATTTTTGATACAACTTGCTAAACTAAAAGCTGTAACTATGATTACTAAAAACTGAATTATTTTTTTCATATTATTTGAATGTTTTAATATCCTGCATTTTGTTGAAGATTCGGGTTACCATCCACATCTGCCTGTAAGATAGGTGCCAGTATTCGGGTATCTGTAAAAGCAACGGTATTGTAATGCGGTGCTTTTACCAGGTCGCGGCCAAGGCGCTTCAGGTCGAAGAAGCGATGCCCCTCAAAAGCCAGTTCGATTCTGCGCTGACGCAATATTTCGGTATAGAGATTTGCCTGGGTTGCTATATTGTCGGCTGTTTCCTGTACCGAACCTGTATAATCAGTATAGCGTCGGGTTTTGATCGTTTTCAGATCTGCCAATGCTGCTACCATGTTAAATACCGGCGACCCCAGTGTTGCCTGTGCTTCTGCCCTTATCAGGTAAATCTCAGCAATACGGATTACGGGCACATTGTCCAGGTTGATGGCACCACTTCTTCCTAAGAATTTGGTACACTCAACTTTTGCCGGACCACGACCGGTAGTACCCACTTCAAAAAGCAGGTTGCGGATATCAGTTGACCGTGCAGTTATGGTGGCATTAGAACCAAAATTTGCTGTTGTAGGGCCAGTAATACCCAGGTCGGCCAGCATAGTCAAAGTAGGCACCAGGTCACCAAAACCTCCGGTAACGGCGGTGTTACCCGTTGTAACCAATGTGGTGTAAGATGTTTGTAAAGATTCGTTCACACCAATATTCTCTGCTGCTGTTGCAAAACGCACCTGAAACAAAGCTTCGCCATGATCCGGAGCCCGCCACTGATTTATATAAGTACCTGTGGTAGAAAGACGGCCGCTTGCTAAAGTAATACAACTGTCAGCCCATCTTTTTGCTTCACCCATATTATTACGGTAAAGATTCACCCTTGCCAGCATACCCTGTGCGGCAGATTTGCTCGCCGTGGAGGCTGCAAGTCCCGAACCTGTATTTAGTAACTTATCGTTGGCTTTTGAAAAATCATTTACGATCTGGGTATATACATCATCAATGGGTGCCCTTGCAGGTAAAACAAGCTGCGCCTGACTTGGCAGAGCAACACCTTTCAGGATGATGGGTACACCCCCTTTATTAAGTGCCGTTACCACTGCCCCCGGAAAGTATGCATATACTTTCATCATTTCTAAATAAAGCAACCCCCTTAGAAAATACAACTGACCTTCCCAGCGGTCTTTTTCTACCTGGGTTATATTTAAACCTGCAGCCAGGGTGGGTATTGCTTCCAGGGTGAGGTTGATCTGATTGATACCGGCATAACCACTGGTCCAGATGGTAGTAGTAAAATGTGCCCCCTGGTTATTTTGAGCTTCTGGTAATAACCGGCCTGATTTATTTGTTGCAAAGCCGTTATCTGCCAAAGCTTCTGGTATGGCTACCAGGTCACGACCGTATAAACGGGCGCTTTTTAACCGGGCATAAATACCTGTTATGGAAGCGTCAATAGCTTCCCTGGAAGTGAGTGCATTGTCTGCGTTGATTGCCTGTTTGGGTGTTATATCAAGTTGCTTTTCGCAACCGGATAACAACACAGCAATAAACCCTGCCAGCAACCATGATTTTATAATAAGTTTTTTCATTTCGTTTTTATTTTTTGATTAAAATCCAATTTGAAGGCCAAAAGTTACATTCTTGGTCTGTGGAATGATACCCGTAGCAGTATTTACATATTCAATATCATAGCTGAACCAGTCGCTGTACGTCCACAGGTTAGTTGCCTGCACATACAAGCGTGCATTGGTAAGCTTCGCTTTAGATGCATATTTTACAGGTATATCATAAGCAAGTGTAACATTACGCAGACGAATGTAATCAGCCTTAAACCATGTTCTGTTGCCGGTAGCACCGCCAGAGCTTTTTGCCTCTGTACTCAGGTTCATACGGGGTACAGAAGTAAGCTGACCGGGAGTTGTCCACCTGTTTTCATAAATATCCCGCAGGAAATTAATACGGCCGGAAGATTCCCTTAAAAAGTTAACCTGACCATCCTGTGCATATCGTCCGTATTCATAATTGAATGTTGCATCCAAACTGAACCCTTTATAGCTGAATGTGTTGGTAAAACCACCATTATAAGGTGCCAGCGCTGTAGGGCCCAACACTTTGCGGTCTCTTGCCTGCACCAGGTAAGTAAGGTTACCCAGGGAATCATACCACATGGCACGGCCGGTAGCGGGGTTAACGCCTGCATACTGTTGCGTAAATAATACGTTTACCGGTTCGCCTACACGTATGTTAACATTGCCCGGTAGTACATCAAACCCGCCGTACAGTTTTTTCACTTTCTGCTTATTGTAAGCAAACACAAAATTCATGTTCCAGCGGAAACCGCCGGGTTTAGCTGATCTATATGGCTCCACATTCAGCGTTAACTCAACACCCTTGTTCTCGGTGGCACCAATGTTTGAGGTAATACCCGTAAATCCGGTTGTGCTCTGCAAAGGCAGAGTAAGCAACACATCTGTAGTGCTCTTCTTGTACACTTCCACACTACCTGATATCCTGTTATTCAAAATTCCGAAATCAAGACCCAGGTTGCTGATGGCCGTTGCTTCCCACTTTAACTCAGAATTTGGTAATTGAGTGAATGCAATACCGGAAGAACCGTTATACACACCTCCACCTCCGTAAAGTCCAAGGCCATCAAAGTTGCCAATCTGATCGTTACCCACAGTACCGTAGCTGGCCCTTAACTTAAGGCTTGTAATCACGGGTATCCGTTGCATGAATTTCTCCTGGTCAATATTCCACGCCGCTTTAATACCGGCAAAAGTACCATAGCGGAAACCGCTACCAAAACGTGATGATCCGTCGTAACGGGCAACAACGCCTAAAATGTATTTACTGTCGTAATTATAGTTTATATCGCCAAAAACTGCATTTCTCCGGAAGCCAGTTGCAAACTCACCTATTGTTACGGGGTTTGCTGCGTTGTTCAGCGAAGTAAATTCATAAGTAGGGAAGCCATCGCCTGAAGCAGTGATACTGGCCTGGTTCTCTTGCCTGTACTCATAACCCAGTATAGAAGTGATATTATGTTTGCTTCCGAATGTTTTATTAAAGTTTAACGTACCATAAGCGTTTACGTTGGTATTCCAGTTACTCTGCACCTGCACCAGGCCTTTACGGTTAAATCCATCAGCAGTTCTGGCATCACGTACACTTTTCCCTTGTACGACCCTGTAATCCATACCTACAAAAGCACGGAAACTCAGCCAATCTGTGATCTTATATTCTCCATTCAAATTACCAACCAATTGGTTAGTACGCTGAAAGCCCGAGTTATAATCATTTACCTGTATAATGTTCTGGTTTAAAGTTCCGCCCAGGTTAGCCGGTGTTTTTCCCGGTACACCATAATAGGTGCCATCCGGATTGTAAATAGGAAAAGCCGGAATAATACCCGAAGCAGAAAAGGCCGGATTACCGAGGAAAGACCCATCAGTTGCAAAAGGTAATTTTTGTTCGAAGGTGCTTACATTGATAGAAGTACCGAAGCTTAATCGTGTAGTTGCCTTATTATTTACATCCAGTTTAAGGCCTTTTCGAACGAAATTGGCTTTGGTAACAATTGTCTTTTGATCAGATAAATTCGCTGATATACGGAAGGTAGTTTTATCGTTACCACCACTGGCACTCAGTTCATAATTTTTAATATCTCCTCTTCTAAAAGCAGCATCTTGCCAATCGTAGGTCTCCAGTGCTGCGATAGCAGAATCTGTTTGCGCATCTGAAAAAGCTGATGCACCTGCCACCCTGAGTTCTCCTAACACAGTCCTTTTTGCCGCATACTGGCTTACCGGCGTTGTACCCAGAGAAGCTGAATTAAATGTGGCTTCCTGCCTGAGCTGGAAATACTCCTGTGAGTTAGTTACATTGAGCATTTTAAGAGGCTTTGCCTGACCGAAATATGTATTGAAAGTAAATTTGGTTTTGCCCGCACGGCCTTTTTTGGTTGTGATAATAACCACACCGTTTGCCGCATTGGAACCATAAATAGCTGAAGAAGCTGCATCCTTCATAATATCCATTGACTGGATATCATCAGGATTCAAAAATGCCAGCGGATTTGATTGTGTAAAGTTGGCCACATCTGTAGAGTTGATCTGTAATCCGTCAACAATATACAAAGGGCTGTTACCGGCATTAATTGAGCCGGCACCACGAATACGCACATTGATGGCTCCACCGGGTAAACCGTTGTTGGCCTGTACAAATACCCCTGCTGCCCTGCCTTGTAATGCCTTATCCAGCGATACGTTGGGCAGATTCTCAATTTGTTTAGCCTGAATACTGGAGATAGCACCTGCCTCATCTCTTTTTTTGCGTGTTACGCCATAGCCAACAACTATAACTTCAGCTAAAACTTTGTCACTTAACTTCATAGTACTGTTGATGACATTTTGATTTCCTATAGTTTTTTCCACTAACTCCATATTAAGTAAAGAAAAAACTAACACTGATGCGGAAACAGGTACTGAAATACTGTAAGCGCCAGCAGCATCTGTAATGCCACCGACCTTTGTGCCTTTAGCAACAATTGATACGCCAACCAGTGGGTTGCCCTGTTCATCGGTAACTTTGCCCGTTATTTTTTTTTGAGCAAAAGTGGCCAACGAAAAAAACATAAACCCCAACAAGAATAGAAAAGATTTTCTCATGTGTTTGTTTAATTTAGTTTAAGAAAAATTTAGAACCGACTCAATCTATACAAGTATTAAAACAAAAGATCTAAAAGTAAGCAGATTTTAGACCCAATATTAACTTTACGTTAATTTTAAAACGAAAATAGTTCAGAAAGTTGAAATTAGGCCGCTTATTTTACAGGATGCAAATATTATTAAAACAGTAATATTTACATCCTGTAAAATTGGGCTTCTAAGTATAATAATATTTTTTAAGGGCTCTTTTTTTAAGAATTGATGCAATAGCTTTTACATTATTTTCGTTTTGTATTTTATCAAGAAAAAAATTAGAAATTAATTTTGCCGGGCAGAAAATATTTTATCCAGCATATCATACAATTCCGGATGTTTTTCTTTTAGTAATTCGGGGCGCTCAAAAAAATATTCAGATACTACAGCAAAAAATTCTGCTTCATTGGTAGTGCCGTAAGGATTAATATCAGATCTGTCATCATAAATCTCCTGAATTTTCTCCTGCATCAGTTGCAACCATGGTTTAATGTATTGCCTGTGCAGTAAAGATTCTGGCACACCATCAATTTCGCCATCAGTTTTATCAAGTAGATGTACAAATTCATGTATGGCCGTATTATTTTTCCCCGACTCATTTGAAAAAGATTGTCGCAGTTCAAATTGAGAGAGTATCATCACATGGTTCAATGCACCGCTGCCCACCATGCCAAGAATATTTCTTCCCCCACCTTGCTGTTCAAATTCATGACTGAACGAGTCAGGATAAAGCAACACTTCATGCAGATTTTTATATTCCCAGCCTGCAAAATTAAAAATAGGAATGATAGCGCTGGCTGCAATCAATACGCGGTCAATATCTTCCACCACTGTTTTAACTCCGGTTATTTTTACCTGTGTTAAAAAGTGTGCAGTCCGCTCTTCAAATTCGGTTTGTTTATCTCTGGTTAACTGCTGGTAAAAAGGAACCCGCTCTTCCAGTATTTTTTTAAGCAACTCCGGCACCCGTTCAGTAACCGTAACTTTCTTTTTCTGCAGAAACTTAACGGTATAAAAAATTGCGAGGATAAAAATGAGGAGGATAAATAATTGCATAACTGTATTAAATAGAGCAGAGAAAAATTATTTCTTAGGTGCCCGCTTAATAGGCTTACCATATTTTTTCATCATCCGGTCTTTCTTCTTTACAATAAAATTTACTTTACTGTTCTTTGCCGATTTTTCATGAAACGCCGGCCCCCGTTCTTCTTTCTTCGGAATTTTTAACTTAATCTCTTTCATGAAAACCTTTGGCTTTTCATCTTCTGTTAACTCATCTGACACAACCAGGTTTTCAGGCAAGGCAACGTTTGTTATCGGTTGCTTCATCAATGCTTCAATGGCTTCCTGTAAAGGTTTTTCCTTTTCTGTAATAAAAGTAATGGCAATTCCTTTTTTATCGGCCCTGCCGGTGCGGCCAATTCGGTGTATATAATTTTCCGGCACTTCGGGCACATCAAAATTTATAACGTGCGTTACTTCAGCCACATCAATACCACGGGCAACAATATCTGTTGCTATAATAAAGCGGTAAACTCCCTCGTGAAATTGTTTTACGGTATTAAAGCGATGGTTCTGTTCTTTGTTTGAATGTATTACACCTGCAGTGCCAGGGAATTTTGCTTCCAGTTGTTCATACAAATCATCGGCAAGTTTTTTTGTTGCGGCAAATACCAGCACCTTGGTCATGCTTTCATCTGCTGTAAGTAATAAATGCAGCAGGTTTACCTTGGTATAAAAATTAGGTACGTCGTAATAAGTCTGTTCAATATTTTCCAGCGGTGTTCCTGTTGGCGCAGCTTCCACACGTTCCGGATTATTAAAATAGGTATCCATCAACGCTTCTACTTCATCGGTTATAGTTGCCGAAAATAAAAGGTTCTGTCTTTTAGGCGGTAACAGGTCCAGTATGTTTTTTATCTGTGTTCTAAAACCCAGATTAAGCATTTCATCCATTTCATCAATAACCAGTTTTTTTATGCCCTTGGTTTTAAAAGCGCCATTCAGTATCAGGTCATACAATCTGCCCGGAGTTGCTACCAGCACATCGGCGCCGCTTTGTAAATCTTTCCATTGGGTATTAATATTTACACCGCCATAAATAGGTATTGCCACCACACTCATGTAGGTTGTTAATTCCTTTACAGATTCAACCACCTGTACTGCCAGCTCTCTTGTTGGTACAATAACAAGTATCTGTGGGTTTTTATCTTTACTGAATTTCCACAACCGCAGCAAGGGCAACAGGTAAGCAAATGTTTTACCGGTGCCGGTTTGTGCAATACCACAAACATCCCTGCCGCTCATTACAACCGGAAAAACCTTGTGCTGAATGGTGGTTGGACTGGTGTAACCTCTTGCGTCCAGCGCATTGAGTAAGGGACCGCTTAAATTTAAATCACTGAATTCCATAAGTAAAATATCTATGCCAAAGGTAGTTTTAAATTATTTGAAGATGAGGTTGGTTATACAAATGTAAATACCCAGTATCCCTTATTGACAACCATTGATTTTTCAGTATTTTTAAGCTGAAATTTTTTTATATGAAAAAGTTAATTTTCTCTTTCTGCGTTTTCTTTTTTGCTGCAAAAGCAGTGTTTTGCCAGGAATATGTTGTTGATTACCCATTAAACAACGGTTACACACTTGTATATAAAAAACTTCCCCCTCCGGCACAGTATCAAAATGCCCCGGAGAAAACCTACGGTGTAATTAACAGCGAAAATAAAATAGTGGTACCGCTTGCTTATAAAAGCATTCTTAACAGCGGCGAAAAAAGGATTTTCATTATTAAGGACGGGCAAGATAATGCAGGGTTATTTTCTGTAAGTGCTCAAAAAGTTGTTGCAGAACCGCAGTATTTTGAGATCGAATATTTCAGCGAGGGGTTGGCTGTTGTAAAAAAGAGAAAAGCGGATTTTGGATTTGCGTGGGGAGCTGTGGATGTTAACGGCAACATTATTATTCCGGTTGAATATGACTACCTGGGTTCTTTAAACGAAGGGCTGATGAATTTTCAGCAAGATAAAAAAATGGGGTTTCTTGATAAGACTAACAAAATTATCATCCCTGCCATGTACTATGATTTTTCTTCGTTTAGTGATGGGCTTGCTCCCGTGCAAGTTTCAGAAAACGGAAAATATGGTTATATAGATAAGGATAACAAGTTGGTT
>JBKJLT010000486.1:0-3882 GCA_046596765.1 Ferruginibacter sp.
TAACCCAACTCACCCGATTTGGCTATAACCCCGTTTTTTGGCTCCCAGGTCATGCTGTAATCGCTATCATTTTGCTGAATTAAAAAATCAACCGCATCAGCACCGGCAATCGGAAGATGACCAGGCCTTAATAAAACGCCATTGCTGTCTAAGTATTCAAGAAAAGCAGTTTTCATTCCCTTTTCGGCACACATTTTAGAAAACTCCCTGTCGGCATTCATCATCTCCATTTTGGCAAATGCATCGGCCTGTGGTTCCTTTTTTTTGGGAAAGATGCAGGAAGCAAGCAGTATCACTGCAACAACAGGCAATATCATTTTAATCATACTACAAATTAATAAAAACAGTTGAAACTAAAAAGGCGAAAGTATTATAAAAATACCCTCGCCATGTTGCAGGAAATATCACCCGCCTGTAATAGGCCTTTAAGCCTTAAAATCTTTATCGTCATTCGTGAAACGTCATTCGTCATTTGTCAATGATGAATGTTCAAACAAAAGTTCTTACGACTCACCACTCACCATTCACGTCTCACCACTACGTCTCACATTATATATGCATTCTGTCTTTCTTTGCCAACAACTCATCCACTGTTTCAACATACATTTCATCGGGTACACAGCAATCTACCGGGCAAACAGCAGCACATTGTGGTTCTTCATGAAAACCCTGGCACTCGGTACATTTGTTAGGGGTAATGTAATATATATCCATACTTACAGGAGCATTACGCAGGTCGGCATCAACCTGCGTTCCGTCCATTAATGTAAACATGCCTTTAATGCTGGTACCATCAGATACAGCCCATTCAACACCGCCTTCGTAAATAGCGTTATTAGGACATTCGGGCTCGCAGGCACCGCAGTTTATACATTCATCTGTTATCTTTATAGCCATCTATCGTAATTTTGATTTTTAAAACTCCCTTATGGAAGCAAGTGCAATTTAATAATAACAACATGAATTTACAAAAACGAATTGAAATATTACAGAACCTTCAAAAATATTTATTAACCAATGATGAGGAATGGCAGCAGGTTAAAACAAAAGCATCTTTTCATAACGGCTGGTTTACCGAAGTTTTTATTGACCTGGCTGTAAAAAATATCTGCACACAGTTTCTGCCAAAGCAAAATCTGGAGCAATGGGCCACGCACTATCACCTGGATGATAATATAGGCGGAAAGAATATAGGTATTGTAATGGCAGGCAATATACCATTGGTGGGCTTTCACGATTTTTTATGTGTTTTCATGAGCGGCCATAAACAAACCATTAAATTATCTTCAAAAGATGATATACTCCTGAAGCACCTGGCTGAAAAAATGACAGCATGGGAACCATCTTTTGCATCATTCGTAAGTTTTGCAGAAATGCTTAAAGGCTGCGATGCCTATATTGCAACAGGCAGTAACAATTCGGCCAGATATTTCGATCAGTATTTTTCAAAGTACCCCAGTATCATTCGCCGCAACCGCACAGCAGTAGCCATTTTAAGCGGAAAAGAAACTACAGATGAACTGGAACTTTTATCGGATGATATACACCAGTATTTTGGTTTGGGCTGCAGAAATGTTACCAAATTATTTGTTCCGGCCGGCTACGATTTTGTACCCCTGCTTCGGGCTTTTGATAAGTACAAATATTTTGCCGATCACCACAAATTCAAAAACAATTACGATTACCAGCTTTCTATATCCCTGCTGAATAATATTTTTTACATGACGAACGGCAGCGCATTATTGCTGAAAAATGATGCCATTTTTTCAGCCATCAGTCAGCTTAATTATAGCTTTTACGATGATGAAAATAAAGTGCTGGAATTGTTAAAAGGCAATGAAGACGTTCAATGCATTTGCGGTCATTTGGGCATTGTATTCGGGCAGGCACAATGCCCTTCTTTAATGGATTATGCCGATGGCGTGGATACGATGCAATTTTTGTTATCTTTATAATAACAAAAAAACTAAGAAATTCACTGCGTGAATTTAGTTATTGCCACTGAAACACAGAAGCACTGAAAATACATTTACAATAATGTGATTGAGTGTTTATTTGGCATATAAATATTGCCGAAGAGAATTCATTTGTTTTTTGCTGTAGTTAAATTCATGTACGAAGCTCTTCCTAATTAATTGTTAAACATGGCAGTTGGTAAATAGCATTTTGTCATTGCTACGTTAATTTGCATTAGCAGGCATAAGAATTGAAGTAAATCACTTGTCTGGAAAAACAAAATTTTATAAAAATTGTTGAACAAAAAAAACCTACGAAAAAATGAAATTCAAACAGATTTTCTTTACAGTTACAATCAGTGCTTTAACAGCCTTAGCCGTTATTTGGGGCTATGGAGGCTATGTTAAAAACAATAATACCTATGCAGGTCAGCAGGCTGGTGTAATGCCTGCAAATTATAAGTATGCGGGCTTGTTTGATGGTAACAGCGCTCCTCCGGGCAGTGCCATTGATTTTACCGCACCTGCGGAAGCAGCAACGCCGGCTGTGGTGCATATCAAAACCAAAACAAATGCCAAGCAGGTAAACAACAGTTTACCAAGAAAGCAGCAGCAGCCAAATAATCCCTTCAGCGACCTTTTTGATGATGACATGCTCAACCAGTTATTTGGTAACCGTGGCGGGCGTGGAGTTGTACCTGAGCAAAGGGCCAGCGGATCGGGTGTCATAATCAGCGAAGACGGATACATTGTAACCAACAACCACGTGGTTGACAATGCCGATGAAATAGATGTTACCCTCGCCAATAAAAAAACCTATAAGGCCAAAGTAATTGGTACCGATCCTTCCTATGATCTGGCAGTTATTAAAGTAGAAGCGGCAGGTTTACCCTTTTTATTGTATGGCAATTCAGATGATGTAAAGATTGGCCAATGGGTTTTGGCAATCGGTTATCCTTTAAATTTAGAAACAACTGTTACAGCAGGTATCATCAGTGCCAAAGCAAGGTCGCTGGGTTTGAATAAAGATAAAAGTGGAGATCGTGCTTCGGGTGTTGAATCGTTTATACAAACCGATGCTGCAGTAAATATGGGTAACAGTGGAGGCGCACTTATAAGTACAGATGGAAAACTGATTGGGATCAATTCGGCCATTGCATCTCCTACCGGTTATTATTCAGGATATTCTTACGCAATACCGGTTAACATTGTAAAAAAAGTAATTGACGATCTTATAAAATTCGGCACCGTGCAAAGAGGCTTTTTGGGAGTAAATTATGTAAATGCAAGCGATTTAAGTGATGATGATAAAACCAGGCAAGGCATTCCTGCAAGTGCAGAAGGAATCTATGTTTCAGATGTGCTGAAAGATGGTGGTGCATACGAAGCTGGCATACGTAAAGGCGATATTATCAAAAAACTGAACGGTGTGGAAATAAGCAACGGTGGCGAAATGCAGGGTATTATCAGCCGGCAGAAACCCGGTGATAAATTGCCTGTAACTTTTACAAGAAGTGGCAAGGAAACTACGGTGCTGGTAACTTTAAAAAATAAATCTAACAATTACGACATTGTAAAAGCCGATGCAGTTTTAGAAACATTGGGTGCCGTGTTTACTACACTTGATTCTAAAAAAGCAAAAGAATTTGGTGTTGCAGGCGGTGTTATTGTTAAGAAAATAAATGAAGGTGCCCTGAACGATCAGACACGCATGAAAGATGGTTTTATCATTTTAAAAGTAAATGATAAAGAAGTAAAGAGTGTTGATGAAATGAAAGCTGCCGTAGGCACCAACAAAAGCATAACCATTAGCGGGTTTTATCCGGGGTATGATGGGGTGTATGAATATCCAATTTCGCTGGAAGCGAATTAAAAAATAAAGACTAGAATAGAAAAAGGGCAACGGTGTGTTGTCCTTTTTTTTCTG
>JBKJLT010000523.1:0-4299 GCA_046596765.1 Ferruginibacter sp.
ACTTACCGCGTGTTTCCTTATAAATTAAATGCAGTGGTAAGGCGTTTCAGTTACGATAGCATCCGTAATAATTTTATCAGCAGCAAGTCCTTTACTTTACGGGTTGGTTCAAAACAAAACAACCCGCTTACAGATTTTGGAAACATTAAATCGGAAGGAAGTTTTGGCCGTGGCATTTCCTTTGGTAACAGCCAGGATGCAGTTGTAAGCAGCAGCCTTAACCTGCAACTGAATGGTTTTATTGGCGATAGCCTGGAGCTAACGGCTGCCATAACCGATAATAACATTCCCGTGCAGCCGGATGGTAATACGCAGGACCTGCGTGACTTTGACCGCATTTACCTGCAGGTAAAGAAAAAAGGCTGGCAGGCAAATTTTGGTGATATTGATATACGGCAAAGCAAAAATTATTTTCTTAATTTTTATAAAAGATTGCAGGGCGTTTCTTTTATAACAGATAACAAGATCACGAAAAACATTTCAAATTCCTTATTGCTGAGTGGCGCCATCGCCAAAGGAAAATTTACCCGCAACCAGTTAACTCCGTTTGAAGGTAACCAAGGGCCATACCGGTTAACCAGCCCCAACCTGGAGTTGTTTTTTGTTGTGCTTGCAGGCACCGAACGGGTTTATATGGATGGGGAGTTGCTGCAACGCGGCGAAGACCAGGACTATATTATCAATTACAATACAGCCGAGTTAACATTTACACAAAAAAGATTAGTAACAAAAGATAAAAGGATACAGATAGAGTTTGAATACGCCGACCGTAATTTTTTAAACTCTCAGATATATGTGAGTGATGAAGTTAATTATAAAAATAAATTCTTTTTAAATATCGGCTTCTATAATAATTCAGATGCAAAAAATTCTTCTATAAACCAGGTATTGGATACAAAGCAAAAACAGTTTTTAGCCGATATTGGAGATGGGGTTGATAGTGCCTACTATGTAAATGCAGTAAGAGACACATTGAGTGCCGGTAAAATTCTTTATAAAAAAATTGATACACTTTACAATGGTGGTTTACACGATTCCATTTTTGTTTTTTCAACCAACCGGAATGATATTCTTTATAACTTAGGTTTTACTTTTCTGGGGCCGGGCAAAGGAAACTACACGGTATTGCAAAGCGCAACCAATGGCAAAGTGTTTGGATGGGTGCAGCCCGATGCAAACAATAACAAACAGGGCGATTATGCACCTGTTATCTTACTGGTTAGTCCTAAAAAGCAACAGATAATAACTGTGGGTGGCGAATATGTCTTTAATGCAAAAACACGCCTAAAAGCAGAAGTTGCCATGAGTAATTATGATATAAATCTTTTCTCCGGTAAAGGGAAAAGTAACGACAGGGGCTTTGCAACCAAACTGCAGTTCATAAAAGATGCTACCAAGATCAATGTTTTTCAAAAAACATTTTTTATGCAGACAAAACTGGGATATGAATTTGTGCAGGACAGGTTCAGGCAGGTTGAACGGTTACGAAATATTGAATTTTTGCGTGACTGGAGCCTGCCCTACACTATAAGCAGTGCAGATGAACAAATTATTGATGCGGCAGTAAAAGTGGCAGACAGCTCCGGTAATTTTTTGCAGTACCAACTTACTAACTACAACCGTAGTGATAAGTACAATGGCCTGCGCCAGGTGCTGAACAGTTTTAACGATTACGATGGCTGGCAGCTCAGCAACCAGTTCAGCATAACAACAATACATAACCCAAACCAGGATGGAACTTTTATACGACCAACTGTTGACCTAAAAAAAGAACTGAGCAAGCTGAAAAAAATGCAGGTCGGCCTTAAATATTTCAGCGAGAATAATAACCTGCGTGATAAAAAAAGCGATACCTTATCCGCATTCAGCTATGCATTTAATGTTTGGGAGCTTTATGTAAAATCAAATCCTGCAAAAGCCAACAGATGGGGCGTTTCTTATTTTACAAGAACCGATTTACTGCCTGTAAAATACAGGTTGCAAAGGGCCGACAGGAGCGACAACTACAACTTATTTACCGACTTATTGAAAAGTGAAAAACATCAATTCAGGTTAAATGTAACCTATCGTAAACTGCATATTTTCAACAGTGCCATCAGCAGGCAAAAAGCCGATGAGAGCCTGCTGGGCAGGGCAGAATATTATGTAAATGAATTGAAGGGTTTTGTTGTTGGTAATGTATTGTACGAGATTGGATCGGGGCAGGAGCAAAAGCGGGAATATACTTATGTGGAGGTACCGGCAGGACAGGGCGAATACACCTGGATTGATTACAACAGTAATGCCATTCCCGAGTTAAACGAATTTGAAGTGGCCATTTTCCAGGATCAGAAAAAATACATTAGGGTTTTTACACCAAGCAACCAATATGTAAAAGCAAATTATGTACAGTTTAATTACAGCTTTACATTAAATCCCAAAGCCATTTTTAAACCAGGCGTAACAGGCTTTAAAAAGATACTGTCCCGTTCCAGCACCAGTTCAGCACTGCAAATAACCAAGAAGGATATCAGCACCGGCGGCTTTCAGTTTAATCCCTTTACAAATAAATTAGTAGATACTACGCTGATTACTCTAAGTTCCTTTTTATCAAATACTCTGTTTTTTAACCGCAGTAATATCAAATGGGGTTTTGATGTTACGCACAGTATCAACAACGGAAAATCATTGTTGAGTTACGGATTTGAAAGCCGCCGGCTTCGTAACCTGATAGGTAAAGTAAGATGGAATATTAACCGCAATTTTGTTACTACAGTTAGCTATAAGCAGATAAAAAATGTTTTAAATACCAAGGGGCCAAAGTTTGATAACCGCAATTACCTGGTGCTCCAAAATATACTGGAGCCATCATTGTCTTATGTTTATAAAACCAATTTCAGGGCCACGATAACCTATGCATACGGAAAGAAAAAAAATACCATTGATTCAATGGAAATGGCTACCAATCATGTTGTTACTGCCGATGTGCGTTATAATATTCTTTCAAGCAGTACGCTCAACGCCAGGTTTTCACTCAACCAGATAAGCTATAAAGGTTACACCGGTTCGGCAAACACAACCGTTGGTTATATATTGCTGGATGGATTATTGCCCGGCAAAAATTATTTATGGAACCTGGAATTTACAAAACGGCTTGCGGGTAATATTGAAATGAGTGTTCAGTACGAAGGGCGTAAACCAGAGTCAGCAAGAACTATACATATTGGCCGGGCATCTATCAGGGCAATTTTTTAGTGTCAGGCCACTACAATAACTCTAACAATAAATTATTTTAAAACGCAAAGGCATCTGGCTTTAAAAAGTTGTAAACAGTGGCCAGACACTTAACTAAACAATCCGCCTTTTTTTAAGCTCCTTATACCTTCGCCAATCTTAAATCCATTGTTATATACTTCAATCTTGTAATCACCAATTGTAAAATTTGTATTTTGTTTCCAGTCAATGCTTAGTGTCTGGCGTTGTCCCTGGGTATAATTCAGGTCAATTTTTTGCGTATAAAGTTTTTGCTCGCCTGCTCTCGTACTGAATTTACCCGAACCCAGTGCTTCGGCAGCCAATGGCTTTCCATCGGGTCCAGTAATGCAGATGAAAATATTTTTTGTACCCGATTGTGCTATGCGGTTTTCGTCAATATCAAATGAAATACGAAGTTTGTCAACCCTTTTTGCAGTAGTAGTTTTTTTCTCTTTTCCATCTGTTTCATTAATGCCCAGAATTGAAAAATTTGAAGCATGCAATGTAGTGGCCACATCAATCACTTCTTCTTTTTGTTTTATTACATTGGCAGCCGAATCAAAATCTTTTTGAACCTTGTTGCGTTCCTGTATAACCAAATTCTTCTCTTTGGTCAGCACTATTTTTTCACCCTGCAGAATTTCCACCTCACTTTTATACTTTGCAATGTCGCCGTTTAGAGATGTTATCAAACCCTTTGCCTGCGCAAGTTCCTGCGTTGTTGCACCAACCTTTGATAAGAGCTCCTGAATCTTTTCACGCTTCGCAGCAATATCCCTGTCTTTTTTAGAGATTGTGCTGTCCTTGCTGTGTACCATATTAGCACTGCTGGTTTTAATCCGGTCGTACAAACTGGTGGCATCTTCCAGTTCTTTTTTTAATTGATCCCTTTCAGAATAGGTATTGGTAATTACCAGGTCTTTTTGCTGAATGGTTTCCGTGGTCTTGCTTTTATCCCAGATGATATAACCCCAGGTAGCCAACAGGGCAATAATAAGACCGGCCGTAAAATAGTTATGCCACTTATTTTGCGGCTGGGCAGCCTCAGGTTTAAAAGATGTATCA
>JBKJLT010000579.1:0-3721 GCA_046596765.1 Ferruginibacter sp.
GCATTTTCAATAGAAAATATGGAGTTGCTTCAAAGCGGTAAAATCGGGTTGGCACTTACCTATATTATCTTAAGTGTTGGGCTGGGAATTTTAGCCACATTTCTTGGATATCAATTAATTCTTAAAAATTGATTGTGCTAACACAAAACCATAAAACACATAACTTAAAACCAATAACATGTTTGTACTACATCCCTGGCATGGCGCCCATTTTGGAGATAATGCTCCACAAGTAGTAAACGGCCTCATCGAAATTCCGCAAGGCTCACGTACAAAATACGAGATAGATAAAAAGACAGGGCTGTTAAAATTAGACCGTATTATTTACTCTTCATTTCACTACCCCATCAATTATGGGTTTATACCACAAACCTTGGGATTGGATGGAGACCCACTTGATATTTTAGTAATGTGCAGCGAAAGTATTCAGCCGCTTTGCCTGGTAGAAGCTACGGTAATAGGCAACATGCAGATGATTGATACTGGTGTGGTTGATGACAAAATAATTGCTGTAGCGGCAAAAGACCCGAGTGTGAACTATATTAAAAGTGTGGATGAACTACCAAAACATTTTATTGCGGTGCTCCGCAATTATTTTGAACAATACAAAGTGCTTGAAAATAAAAAAGTGGTGATAGATGAATTTCAGGATAAAGATGCGGCTTATAAAGTAATTGACGAAGCCATTGCTTTATATAAAACAACATTTCCCAAATGATCAGTAAAAACAAACCAATGGAAATACAAACGATACTCATCATCATTATGGTGGGACTGGCAGCCGGTATGCTGAGCGGCCTGGTAGGTGTGGGCGGCGGCATTATCATTGTGCCAGCCCTTGTTTATTTTATCGGCTTCAGCCAGAAAACCGCACAGGGAACTTCACTGGCATTAATCATGCTGCCTGTAGGTATATTTGGAGTAATGCAGTATTATAAGCAAGGCCACGTTGATTTTAAAATTGTAGGCCTTCTGGCGATTGGATTTTTGGCCGGTAGTTTTTTTGGCAGTAAGATTGCGCTGTCCATTTCTCAGGAAACTTTAAAAAAGGTTTTTGCTGTACTGATGATACTTATTGCAATTAAGATGCTGTTTTTTGATAAGCCCAAAAAAGCAGGGGCCGGAATAAATCAGAATCAGGAAATAAACAGCAGCAAACAACAGGCAGCAGTTAATTCAAAAGAAACTGACGGCGGCTGATTAAATATATCTTTTAATGACCCTCAGCTTTTGTGTTCGCATTCCGGCATCGGTATCAATAATACCTTCGTTGTCAATTTTATCAATTTTTACTTTGCCTGCTGCATGAATAATTTCATGCGTATTCAACAGTATTCCCACATGAATAATTTCTCCTGCAGCATTATCAAAAAAAGCCAGGTCGCCACAACGGGCCTGCTGTAAAAACCCCACCAATTCTCCCTGCATTGCCTGTTGTTGTGCATCCCGCTGCAAATGAATATTCAAAAATTTAAAAACTGATTGTGTAAAGCCGCTGCAATCAATACCAAAAACCGATTTGCCACCCCACAGGTAACTGCTGTTTAAAAACTTATATGCCACTTCCTGTATAGTTTCGGCATCCCTGCCTGCATTGGCAGCATCCCAAACCTTTGCTCTTACCAGTACTTTATTTTTTCCAAAAAGTATTTTACCGTTTTTCTTTCGCTTAATTACACTGCCCAGGGGTATAAACATTTTCTGCCCGTTATACTTAATTTCATTAACCCAGCCTGCCGCCAGGTTGTTGTCGTTTAAATTAAAATAAGCCTCGTCAATTCCCTCAAAATGCGACCGCCTGCACCAACCGGTATATCCGTCCAGCTTGTTTTCAATTTTTATCCAGCCATCCTTTTTAGCAATACTAATAATACAACACTCGCCAAACAGCAATTGATTTATCATTTCTGATTTGTGATCAGGATCAATTCTTACCGGTGCTACCGGTACACAGCATACAGCATAGTTCAGCATGGTAACTTCTTTACAACTAAATTAAGGAAATTAATGTACCCTTTAACTGCTACAGGATATTAGGGTGCATTTCAAATTGTTGCATGGCAGACCCCGACCGTGGGCGGTGAACACACCACCCACGGCGAGCCGCCCTGGTTGGCGTCCCGCCAACCAGCGACAATTTGAAATGCACCCGGGTATTATAAAATGCAACAACACATTCTTTGTATATTTGAACCACAGGAAGCATTTTACCATGAGGCTATTTAATTACGTAAGCATAATTTTAAGTATCTATCGTGAAATAAAATTTCAAAAGCATTATAACAACATGTTCCTGCTCCCCTATCTGCAGGAGCTTGAAATAAAGCATAATGGAAAATTTAGGGATGAACAAAAACAAAAAATATGCAACTATTATGGTTTGTTCATCCCAACTATTTTATGCAGCAGCTATAAAAAACTACAGGGTAAAAGACTTACAGACGCAGAAAGAAAGAGGGCTACCTTATTTGGTATTTTAACACCGGTTGGTGACGATCTGTTTGATGAAGACAAGCTGGATATTGACAGCATACGATCAATTACATTCGACCCTGAAAACTACAGGGCCACCACATTTTCAGCGCAAGTAGCAAAAGAAATTCAAACATTTTTATTACAGGATGTTCCAAATAAACAAGCTTATTTAGAATCCGCCAAGAATGTTTTAGACATTCAGATAGAAACTTTTAAACAAACTGACCCTGCCATTTCAAGACAGCAACTGGAATACATAACGTACACCAAGGGTGCTGATTCTGTTATCATTTATCATCAATGCCTTGATGAGGTTGCAGATGAAAAGATGAAAGAAGCATTATTTTTAATTGGCAGCCTGTACCAATTGGGTAACGACATTTTTGATTTGTACAAAGATGTGAGAGACAATATCTACACTTTGGCAAATACCTGCGATGATTATTCCTTACTCAGAAAAGCCTTTCTGGAAAGAATAAAATTACAGAACCAGAAAATAATGGAATTACCATACACTGATAAACATAAAACAGCATTTTGCTTTGTAATGAATACCATTAATGCAAAGTCGGTTGTGGCGTTAGATCAGTTAGTGCGCATGCAAAAGAAGGCTGGTAAAAAAATAAACTGGCAACTACTGCAACGAAAAGACATGATTGTTGATATCGAAAAACCACGCAACTTTTTGAAGTGGCTTTATTATGCTTATAAACTTCCTCAACTAAAAATATAATTTTCACTATTCAGTTTTTATGAGAAAATTACTTTTACTATTTTTTATTTTGATTGTTGATGCAGGCGCTTTATCTGCCCAGGCTGACAGTGCATTGATAACAGCACTCATAAAAGATATAGAGGCATCGCAGTTTAAACAGGATGGGGCTTTCTATTCAGGCATGTTCCCCGGTTACAGGCAGTGCGCAGGTTTTCCTCATAATTATCAACCCGATAACAATATTTTTTTTACTGCCATAACAGCTTTTACTTTAAAAAATATTGCCCCGCATTTAAATGACGATGCTAAAACAAAAACTTCACGGATCATTAAAAATGCTGCAGCAGCATACCCGCATTACAGAAATATAAATGGCAAACCATTTTACAGTTTCTGGCCAACCAATGCCCCCATATTACCAAATGCTTATTTCATAAACCGGCTAAATGGAATTTTGGCACAGGGCGATGATGCAGACGACAGTGTAATGATCTTACTGGCTTCAGATGATAATGACAGTGATAATACAGC
>JBKJLT010000120.1:0-4482 GCA_046596765.1 Ferruginibacter sp.
TTAGGTTGTATAGAATTGGTAAAAGACAGAATTACCAAGGAACCAATGGCACCTTTTAATGCCAAGCCTGATGAGATGATTGTGATGAACAAAGTGGCTGCAAAAATTAAGGAACTTAGCATGTACACTTTTGTAAGATGGAATTATATTTTTATTGCGCCGCCATTATGTATTACTAAAGCGCAGGTTGATGAAGGTTTTGCAATTATAGATGAAGCTATTTCCATTGCGGATGAATATGTGCCAGTAATATCTGCTTAGATTGAAAAGCATGAGCTGGGAAAACTCCGTAGGAGTTAAATAATTATAGATAGAAAGTTTTTAAATAATACCGACTCCGTAGGAGTCGAATTATAAACCCAAATCAAAATGCCCAATACTTTTACACAATTATATATTCAATTTGTATTTGCTGTAAAATTCAGAGAAGCATTAATTAAGCCATTATGGAAAGAACAATTATATAAATACATAACTGGTATTGTTAAAAATAATAAGAGCAAATTAATTGCGATCAATGGAGTGCAGGACCATATTCATCTCTTCATTGGATACAAACCATCGGTTCCAATTCCTGAATTAGTAAAAGATATAAAAGTGGCAAGCTCACTTTGGATAAATGAAAATAAATTATCGAAAAATAAATTTGCATGGCAGGAAGGCTATGGCGCATTTTCCTATAGTCAGTCGCAAATAGATAGTGTTTGCCAATATATTCAAAACCAGGAAATACATCATCAAAAGAAAACACTTAAAGAAGAATACCTTCATTTTCTAAAAGATTTTCAGATTGAATATGAGGATAAATATTTTTTTGATTTTTTTGATGAAACTATAATTGGTTCAACTCCTACGGAGTTGCCCGCCACTAAAAACTTTAATCCTATAAATATTTGACTCCTACGGAGTCAGGCAAATATGCAGGAAGCTCAAACCATAACTGACATTAAATTTTCTTCCCTCTACAGTGAAGATCTTGCGCCCATTCCGCAAAACAAACGTACATGGAACACGTGGAACTATGCTGCACTTTGGATAAGCATGAGTTTATGTATTCCAACATACATGCTGGCGAGTTCACTGATCGGCGGGGGAATGAATTGGTGGCAAGCAATACTAACCATTTTTCTTGGCAATTCAATTGTACTAATTCCTATGATTTTAAATGGACATGCAGGTGCAAAATATGGCATTCCGTTTCCTGTTTTTGCACGGGCAAGTTTTGGAACAAAAGGTGCAAACATCCCTGCAATGTTGAGAGCTATTGTCGCCTGCGGATGGTTTGGTATTCAAACATGGATTGGAGGATTTGCAATTTATCAAATGATGAAATTGTGGATCCCATCTTTGGCAACATTGCCGCAAATCTTTCCTGATTCATTTGGTTTGCAAACTGGTCCGGCAATTTGTTTTTTTATATTCTGGCTATTAAATATGTACGTTGTTTATTTGGGAGTTGATAGCATAAAAAAGTTATTGGTATTCAAAGCATTCTTTCTACCGTTTGCTGCGCTGGCACTTTTATTTTGGGCAATTTCTGCCGGCAATGGATTAGGTCCGATATTAGATCAACCCTCCAAATTTGCTACAGATGCGGCTTTCTGGGATTTCTTTTTTCCTGCATTAACCGGCATGGTTGGCTTTTGGGCAACTCTTTCTCTCAACATTCCTGACTTTACCCGTTATGCGAAAAGCCAGAAAGCACAAATAAACGGGCAGGCAATTGGGCTGCCAACTTCTATGACATTGTTTTCTTTTATTGGTGTGGTAGTTACATCAGCAACAGTAATAATTTATGGAGAAACAATTTGGGATCCGTTAATTCTTGCAGGAAAATTTAGCAGTAAATTATTGGTGAGTATTGCAATGATAGCTGTTGCCATTTCTACATTAGCAACAAATATTGCTGCAAATATTGTTAGCCCTGCGAATGATTTTGCAAACCTTTCTCCTAAAAAAATAAATTTTAGAACCGGTGGATACATAACAGGCATAATTGGCATTTTAATCTTCCCATGGAAATTAATTGCAGACCCCAGTGGCTATATTTTTACATGGCTGGTTGGTTATTCGGGGTTGCTTGGTCCCATTGGTGGAATTATGATCGCTGATTATTATTTTATAAGAAAACAACAATTAAGTATAACTGGATTGTATCAGCATAAAGGACAGTATTCATTTAATAATGGATTTAATATTCGGGCAATAATTGCATTGCTGTTAGGTATTCTACCAAACATTCCCGGGTTTTTGGTTACTATAAAGGTGATGACACAAAATGCAGTACCACAATGGGTTTCTCATCTTTATAATTATGCGTGGTTTGTTGGTTTTTTTGTTTCAGGTATAAGTTATATTTTGATGATGAAAAATTACACCGCTGAGAAAAAGAGAAGCAGTCCCGATAGTTATCGGGATCGCTGATGCTCTGCGTTAACTCTTATAGCTCATGTTCTCTGCGGTAAATATGATTGCTTGAAATACAAATGTTGAAAAGTATAAAACGTATGTTTAATTTATAAAAAATGCCTGAACCTCTCCCGATAATTCGGGAGAATGAGGGTGAGGTAAAATAGATATGTCTATCTTAATTAAAAGCGGAAGAATAATAACAGCAGATGCTGATTACATAGCTGATATTTTTATTGAAGGAGAAACTATTTCAACAATCGGCAAAAACTTAAATGTAAAAGCAGATAAAGAAATTGACGCTTCCGGTAAATTAGTTTTCCCTGGGGGCATTGATCCGCATGTACATCTGGATATGCCTTTCATGGGAACATTTTCTTCAGATAATTATGAAACAGGCACAAGGGCTGCATTGTTTGGGGGAACAACAATGGTGATAGATTTTGTTTTACAAACACAAGGCAAATCCTTACAATCTGCATTAGATGAATGGAAAGAAAGAAGTGATAATAATTGTGTGGGTGATTACAGCTTTCACATGGCGGTAACTGATTATAATGAGAACACTAAAAAAGAAATAAAACATTTTATTGAAGAAGAAGGCATAACATCTTTCAAAACATTTATGGCTTACAAAGGTGCGTTGATGATTGATGACAGGCAGATGATAGGTTTGATGGAGGAAGTAAAAAAACATGGCGGTTTAATTAATGTTCATGCAACCAATGGCGACATGATAGATTACCTGGTTCAAAAGCATCGGGAAGAAGAAAAGCTGTCTCCGCTGTATCATTATCTCTCCCAGCCAGAAGTTACAGAGGCAGAAGCCTCGGAGCGTTTTGTGGATATGGCAAATTATACAGGCTGCCCCGGTTACATTGTTCACCTTACCTGTGAAGGCGCATTAAACGCAGTTCGCAATGCAACAAAAAGAAACCAACACATTTTTGTTGAAACATGCATTCAATATTTACTTCTTGATGCTTCATTGTATGGAGACCCGATAGCTATCGGGTTCGAAGGAGCCAAGTGGGTGATGAGCCCGCCATTGCGTGAAAAGAAAGACCAGGAAACTTTATGGGCAGGTATTAACCAGGGATTGGTAAATGTTGTAGCCACAGACCATTGTCCATTTATGTGGGAACAAAAAAAGATGGGGGAAAAAGATTTTTCAAAAATACCTAACGGTCATCCGGCAATTGAAAACCGAATGGAATTGTTATTTAGCGAAGGGGTTGCAAAAAATAAAATCACTTTAAATAAATATGTTGAAGTTGCCTGTACAAATCCTGCAAAAATATTTGGTATGTTTCCACGCAAAGGAACAATTGCCGTTGGCAGTGATGCTGACATAATAATTTTCGATCCAAATGAAAAGCATACACTTTCTGCAAAAACGCACCACATGAATGTTGACTACAGCGGATACGAAGGATGGGAGTTAACAGGAAAAGTAAAAACAGTTTTATTAAGAGGTGAAGTTGCCATTGAAAATAATGAGTGCAAAGTTGAGAAAGGATTTGGTAAATTTATTAAGCGTAAAAAAGTGACTCAAAATATTTAGACTTGCCACAAAGGCACTAAGACAGAAAAATTCACAAAGGCTTTGTGCTACTTAGCGTCTTGAATCTGAGTGGGAAAAGATAAAATTTCTAATCCGTCTTCTCGATTTCCTCCCCCGTTGGGGGAGATAGAGGGGGCTAAACTATTAACATGCCAAGAATTATTAAATCAGGTTTGATACAAATGAGTTTGCCTAAAACTGAAGGCGAAGGAACGATTGAAGAAATTGTTCAAGCTATGTACGATAAACATATTCCACTGATTGAAGAAGCAGGAGAAAAAGGAGTGCAGATATTATGCTTGCAGGAAATTTTTAATACACCATACTTCTGCCCGGGGCAGGATAAAAAATGGTACGCATCTGCAGAAGCCGTTCCGGGACCAACAACAGAGAAACTTGCCGTGTATGCTAAAAAATATAACATGGTAATTATTGTTCCTGTTTATGAAAGAGAGCAGGCAGGATTTTTATACAATACTGCAGCGGTGATTGATGCGGATGGAACTTAC
>JBKJLT010000373.1:0-4279 GCA_046596765.1 Ferruginibacter sp.
ATAAGCAACCCCAGGAGCCAGCAAATAAAAGTGCTTAAAAAATTGTTGAAAAAGGCCAGGTTCACTGAGTTTGGCCAACGATACCGTTTTGATGATGTATTGATGAGTAATCATCCCGGTAAAAAATTCCAGGATAACGTTCCCACATTCGACTATAATAAGATTTACGATGCCTGGTGGCATAAAGCAAAAGAAGGCATTCCGGATGTTTGCTGGCCCGGCGTTATAAAATATTTTGCACTCAGCAGCGGCACAAGCGATGCAACCAGTAAGTTTATTCCCATTTCCAAAGATTTAATAAAAAGCAATACTGTTACAAGTTTTAACCAATTGCTTAGTTTAACAAAATATGATAATATACCCCGGAGTTCGGTAGGTAAAGGCTGGTTATTTTTAGGCGGCAGTACAAAATTACAAAAAGGGCCAACTTATTATGCCGGCGACCTCAGCGGTATTCAGCAAAAAAATATTCCTTTCTGGTTTCAGGGTCTGGGACTGTATAAGCCGGGTAAAAAAATTGCCAAAGTAAAAGACTGGGCAACCAAGCTGGAAGAGGTTGTAAATAATGCACCCAACTGGGATATTGGTTTTATTGTAGGTGTGCCTGCCTGGCTACAGTTGTGCATGGAGAAGATCATTGAAAAATATGGCCTGAAAAACATTCATGAAATGTGGCCCAACCTGGCGTTTTATGTACATGGTGGCGTAGCGATGGAGCCATATAAAAATGGGTTTGAAAAATTACTGGGCAGGCCCATTACTTACATTGAAACTTATCTGGCCAGCGAAGGGTTTCTGGCTTATCAAAACAGGCCGGATGCTGCCGGTATGCACTTGGCGCTTAACAACAACATCTTCTTCGAATTTGTTCCTTTTGATGAGCATAATTTTGATGCAGAAGGAAATATGGTTGATGAGCCCGAGGCCTTTATGATTCATGAAATTGAAGAAGATAAGGAATATGCTTTACTTATAAGCACCAACGCTGGTACCTGGCGCTACGCTATTGGCGATACAGTAAAGTTGGTTGATAAAGAACGAAGTGAGATCATCATCACAGGCCGCACCAAACATTTTTTAAGTTTGGTTGGCGAACACCTGAGTGTAGATAATATGAACAAAGCTATTGAAATGGTGAGCGACGATCTGAATATTTCTATCCCGGAATTTACCGTTGCCGGTGCGCCTTACGGCAATTTTTTTGCACACCACTGGTATGTTGCAACCGATGATAATGCCGATGCGGAAGATTTAAAAAATCGTATTGATGATAAACTGAAAGAACTGAATGACGATTATGATGTGGAACGGCGACACGCTTTAAAAGACATAATGGTTACCGTATTACCCGAAAGTACTTTTATGGAATTCATGAAAGCTAAAGGTAAAATTGGCGGCCAGCATAAATTCTCCAGGGTGTTAAAAGGTAAGATGCTGGAGGATTGGCAGAGTTTTTTAAAGGGAGAAAAGGTTTCCTGATAATTCTTTTTTTTTACACGAATTTTTAAAACCGAATTACACGAATTTGTGAATAAGATTATAATTCGTGTAATTAGATTAATTCGTGTTATAAGTGAATTAATACTTCATCACCGGGCAACCAATGCCTTTATCCCGGTTTCCAAATTTATAAATTAAGCCGGCACTTGTGCTGTGATAATGATCCTTCAATTTTGGGTTTGCTGATTGGCTGAATCCATCTAAGTAATCAGTAAAAATAAACCGGTAAGATGTTTCAATATTTACAGAGAACCGGTTAGAGATTGGATACTCGGCTCCAACGCCAACAGGTACTGAAAAAAGAGCACGTGGCGTGCCGTGCGCATTATCAACCGCCAGCCCGGTAACTATATCAGACCCTTCTCCAAAAACAGTAGGGTCCATGCGGCTGTAATCTTTACTTGTTCTTACTAGTGAAACGCCTGCACCTGAAAATATATATGGCTGAATGCCTTTATCCTCGTAATTCTTACCCAAAACGTTCCAAACAAGCTGGCCCGAAAATTCTTTGACTGAACTTGTAAAATAGAAATTGCGCTGCTTCCTGTATTGGGGCTCGCTGTAGCGGCTGTCATCGCCTTTTAAACGTGCAATGCTAATATGAAAACGTGCTGCGAGGAAATGGTTAATAGGTTTTTTTGCGAACAAAGAAAATCCCGGCTGCATGGTTCTGAAGGAACCAAACCTTTCGGGAGTAAGATCACCCTGGTAAACATAAATGCCGCCATTAAGGCCTACACTCATGTCTTTATAAAACTGGGCATTGCTTTTTATTGAGGTAGATAAAAAGAGAATGAATACAAAGGCTGTTGTTTTCGCTTTCAAACGTTTTAGTTTTTTGGTTAAAGTAAGAAAGCAGCGTTATGGTAATTAAACGTGTAACCTTGTATTCATATTAAGAGATTGTTTTCCTAGAACGACGAATAATAAACCGAATTGTTTAGAGAAATGTTAAATGAATCTTAATAAACAATCTGATTAATCAAGTCGGCAATAATTCAAATGCACGTTATTAAAAATCCTTGCTTAAATTTAGCGGATGGTTGATGCATTTTTAAAAGGACTGGCGATAAGTTTGCTGTTGATATTTTCTGTGGGCCCTGTAATATTTACAACCATCAAGCAAACCATAAACCATGGCCGCCGCGGAGGGTTTAGCTTTATTTTTGGTGTTTGGATAAGCGACCTGATATGGGTTGTGCTCAGCAATGGTTTCAGCGAAGCAATAAAAACATTGTTAGATTTTAAAATACCCATTGGCATTGGTGGTTGTGCTTTTTTAATTGGCATGGGTATTTATTTTGCTTTTATTAAAAAAATTGAACCTCGCAAAAAACAGGAACCCGTTAAAATTGCCGGCGATGAATATACACTTACCGGCAAGCGGACAAACTATTTTGCAATAATGACCTCCGGTTTTATCATCAACACTTTAAACCCTGCGGTTATTTCTTTTTGGGTTATCATGGCAGCTTCGCTTGCATCGGTCTATTCTTTTTACGACCGCATCATAATTTTTGCTACCTGCCTGGGTGTAAACATGGTGGCTGATGTTGGAAAAGTTTTGGGCGCAGGTTATATTGGTAAAAAATTAAGCGACCGCGTGATACTTATCATCAACCGGGTATCTGGCGTGCTATATCTTATTTTTGGATTTGCAATATTAGGTGGTATCATTTATACATTGGTAAAACATTAACAGTAAATATTAGTAACTGAGCAACTTCACTTTTTATTTTGATGCATGAAACTGATACTGCCAATTCTTCTCTTCATAACCACAACATCCTTTTCTCAGTCAGCAGATTTTTTACAGCTTAAAAAAAACGATAAAACAATTACCTCTTTTTACAGTGGAATGAATATTGCATTCACTTCTGAAAGCGGATCATTTATAAATGCCCTTATCAACGGAATAAAAAATGACACATTATACCTGCAGGAGTTTATTGTAAGATACCAGCCTACTAATTTTGGAACTTATATTATTGATACTGTTGGCAGCTACCGGTACAAATACCATTACAACCAAATTATTGCAATTGGCCGTAAAGAAAATACAAATTTTAATGTAAGAGGCAGCGGTGCTGCTTTACTGGGCGGTGGTGCTGTACTTACTCTGGCCAGCGGTATCATTTATGTAGCCGACAGAAAAAAATTCAGCGTTCCCTTATTGCTTGCATCTGTTGGTTTGGGAACACTTGGTTATTTTATGGCTAAAGGCAGTAAACATGGTGGAGCCTATGTTTTAGGCAAAAAATATAAACTGGTTTACATGAACATGAGTAATGAAAAGAAGTGACTTCCCTTTTTAAGTAACCCTGGTGTATATTTATAACATCAACTTCAACCCCGCCAACATGCTAAAATTCTGGACTATTTTAAAAAAGATATTTTTCTGGGTTTTTGTATTGCATATAATATGGTTCCTGGTTTTTCTAATTCAAAAAATTTATGTTGTTGGTTTTGCAGTTGAAAACCTCAAAACAAAAATGCTGATTGTTATTGCAGTTTCGTTGGTTGCGGGCCTTACTTATTATTTCTGGCTGCGCCATATTGAATTAGTAAAGAAAGCGGCTATAGTTTTGCGTGAAGTTTTTTTTATAGCCTACATCTCTTCTACTTTGTACTTATTACTTGGCACTATATTTAACCCTGTTATAACCTTAACCCAGGTTGGCAGCATATTGCAGGGCCACGGCCTCAGCCGTGATTATGTGAGTTACGATGATATGGGCACCAATATAAAACTGGCAGTAATGGGAAGCGAAGACCAGCA
>JBKJLT010000511.1:0-8412 GCA_046596765.1 Ferruginibacter sp.
TCGGGACGCTTTTTTGCGGCCTGAATCATAATCTGCAATTCCTACAAACATGCCAAACTATCTTCTTTGTCTTTATGTAATTGCAATTTCAAAGCTTCCAAATCATCAAACTTAACCTCGTTACGTAAATATTTTTTTACAGTAATGCGGATGGTTTGTCCATAAATCTCTTTAGCAAAATCAAAAATATTTACTTCTGTAACCCTCACTTTTCCATTTACTGTTGGCCTGAAACCTATGCTCATCATGCCTTTGTAGGTTTTGCCTTCTGCCGTTGCAAATACTGCATAAATACCATCACCCAAAGCAATCTTTTCTTCATCAGTGCTTTTTAAGTTGGCAGTAGGGTAGCCAATGGTGCGGCCAATCTTATCTCCATGAAACACTTCGCCCTCAAAGAAAAAATCATACCCTAAAAAATTATTGGCCTCTTCAACATTGCTGTGCAGTATGGCATTACGGATGTTGGTACTGCTTACTTTAATAGTATTGAGAATGTGCTCAGGAATTTCTTTAAGCTGGTAATTATACACAACTGCTTTTTCTTCCATCAATTTATAATCACCGGCTCGTTCTTTTCCAAACCGATGATCGTAACCGATAATGATGGTATGCGGTTTAAATTTATCCACCAGAAAATCCTGTATGTATTCCTCGGCTGTCTGGCTGGCAAAATAATCGGTAAACGGAACAATCACCAGGTGATCAATGCCTGTCTTTTCCAGCAATTCAATTCTTTCGGCCAGGGTATTTATTAACCTTACGCCAGTAATTACCGAAGAAACAACCTTACGAGGATGCGGATGAAAAGTGATGATTACCGATTCCCCATTTGCAGCGGCAGCCTCCGTTTTCAAATTGTCGATGATTTGTTTATGGCCAAGATGCACCCCATCAAAAGTGCCGATAGTGATAACGGCATTTCTGAATTGGGGTAGATTGGCTATATCGCGGTGTATTTGCATAATAAGAGCTGCAAATCTAATTGATAATTTTATAATGCCCGCCTGAACGAGTAATTCGGGCAGGGATAATTGATAATTGCTTTGTAATTTGCGGCAGATTCATTTTTCATTCTTAATTTTTCATTCTTAATGTCTTTATATTCCAAGCGGGGCGTATCGGCCCAAAAAGAAGAAGTGCATGCTGCGGTTAAAAACCTCGATATGGGTTTGTACCCAAATGCATTCTGCAAAGTGTATCCCGATTTTTTGGGCGGAGATGATGCTTTTGTAAACATCATGCACGCAGATGGTGCCGGTACCAAAAGCATTCTTACTTATTTGTACTGGAAAGAAACGGGCGATATTTCTGTTTGGAAAGGCATTGCACAGGATGCCATTGTGATGAACCTGGATGACCTGCTTTGTGTGGGCATTTACGATAATATTGTTTTCAACAGCACCATTGACAGAAATAAAAATTTAATTCCCGGTGAAGTGCTGGAGCAAATCATTACAGGCTCACAGGAGTTATTTGATCAGTTAAAAAGTTTTGGCGTAAACATTCATTACCTGGGCGGAGAAACTGCGGATGTTGGCGATGTGGTGCGTACCATTGCCGTTAACGGCACCATGACGAGCCGCTGGCCAAAAAATAAGATCATCAGCAATGAAAAAATAAAAGCCGGTGATGTGATTGTTGGTTATGCCAGTTTTGGGCAATCAACTTACGAAACAGCCTACAACAGCGGCCTTGGCAGCAATGGCCTTACCAGTGCCCGGCACGATGTGTTGAGTAAGTTTTATGCAGAAAATTTTAAAGAAAGTTTTGATACCAACCTTCCCGATGATGTTGTGTACATCGGAAAACAAAAACTAACCGACAGCATCAAACTTACCACTCACGACTCATCCGCAGGACGCAGTGCGCAACTCACCACAACTATTGGTAAACTTATTCTCTCGTCAACCAGAACCTACGCACCGGTTATGAAAGGCTTACTGCAAAATCATTTTGACAAAATACACGGGCTTATACATTGCAGCGGTGGGGGACAAACCAAGTGCATGAAGTATTTGCCTTCCACATGGTCTGACGACTCGTCTGACCATGCTACCAAAAAGCAATTGCGTATAATTAAGGATAATCTTTTTGAACCGCCGGAGATCTTCAACATTATTAAACAAAACAGCGGCAGTAATAATAAAGAAATGTACGAAGTGTTTAACATGGGTTGCCGCCTTGAAATTTATTGCGATGCTACTGATGCAGACACGATGATTGCTGCTGCAACTGAATTTGGCATAGCGGCGCAGGTTATTGGCAGGGTAGAGGCGAGTGAGAAGAAAAAGTTAGTGATAAAGTTGAAGGATGAAGAGATTGTATATTAATATTAAAAATAGCGTTTCCCACTTTTTAGGGTTGGAAACGCTTTAACTAAAATTCATTTTTCAATTTTTTTGGATGAAATCGTCCGCTGTTTCTTTATCATACACAATAAAGGGAGGCTGTGATTGAAGGGTACGTTCATCGCCGTTTTTATCCTTTACTCGAACAGCATCAAAAACTAACTGAGTACCATTCTTATATCTGTTAAAAGCCGTTGTTACACTTGAAAGTGAGGCAGAACGAAGCTGGATATGTAATACATTCTTATCAAATCCCGGTCCACTTATGTAGAGCGTACCACTCATGAATGTAATGTCGCCGGATACACTGATCTCTTTCACCTTTTTAAGATAGTCGAGATTTATTTTTCCGCCGGAGTTGTTGCCTAAATATATTTTTGGTTCGGGGTTCACGAGATTGAAATCATTGCTATTGTTGTTAATAGCTGCTTCTTTTACTTTTGTCAAAGTTACAACTACAGCACCTTCTTTTGCTTTATCTCCATATCTTGCCACTGCCCTTTCAGCAGGTAAGAATAAGATCGTTTCAAATTGTGTGACTCCTAATTCATCTGCAACCTGCTGCAACGTTTTATCGTAATAAAATTTATCATCAACAATTACAAGCATTTTTTTATTAACTCCTGATATTTTTTCACCCCTGTAGAACTTCATTGTATCTGCTTTCCAGGTTCGGATTTGGTAACCGGGGTTTGAATTAATTAGCACAACCCCATTTACGCCTTTGGAGCTGTAGTCTTTTATTGCTTCCTCAGGTTTTATTACTGTTATATCGGCTACATCTTTGTCTGCAATTTTTGCTGCTATTTCTTCTGCCACTTCTTTTCCGTTTAAAATATAGAGTGCTTTATTAGGAATATCAATATTATTGATTTTCCATCCCAGCCGTTCTTTATAACCCAAATTGTAAACATAAATAATTGAATCATTCATTAATTCAGGATTTCTAGCTTCAGAAACTACTACCAATTGTTTTTTAAGAAAAACCTCAACAACACCATTTTTTGCTTTATCCCCATATTTAACAATAGCATCTTTGTCTTTAATCACGTTAACACTTTCAATGTCGTTGGGGCTGATTGCAGATAGGGTTTTCTCATCTATTTCTTTTCCGTTTAGGATATAAAGGGGCTTCTTTTCTTTTAAATCATTTTCCGATATTTTTTTAGGAACCGTATCAATTGTCTTTTTTAATGAAACACTTTTAAAAAGGCTGTCAATTAGAGGAAGGGTAGCAGACTTATTTGTAGCGTTTGATATTACATTAAACTGAGTACCGGGTTTACTGTCGGCGTTTTTTGCTTTCAAACTAAAAGCTGCAAATACCAATACTATTAGCGGCAATACCATAATGCGGCCAATATAATTTGCTTTTGGGTTTTTGTTTTTACTTAACATAAGGAGTCTGCGTTTTATGGGTGAATAGAAAAAATTATTGGTTAATTGAAACTGGTACCTTGGATAAGCCGCCTGTAATATCATGGCGGAAAAAGCTGCGGTGTCGCTGTCTTCCACAGCTTTTTTATCGGCTATAAATTCATGTATCATGTTTAGTTCTTTGCGGTATAGCCAAAAGAAGGGGTTGCACCAGCAAAAAATAAGGATGATGTTTACAAAGAGTTTGTCGTGTGTATGCTTTTGCTGTATATGGGCAAGTTCGTGCTTAAAAATTTGTTTGCCGGTGGTAGAGTTTATGTCAATACTGCTGTTCCAGAAAATGTATTTTAAAAATGAAAAGGGAGTGCTTTCATGGTTGGTATTTACAAAAGCTACATCCTCAATCCGCTGTACGGGATATTGTTTTAAAAGGGCACGAATCAGAAATAAAGTACGAAGCATGACCAAAAGGAAGATGATAGAAACAAACCAGTAAGCCATTGCGTATAATTGTTCTAAACTCCAATTGCTTCTTGTGGCTACTACTACATTACTCATGTAATCGTCGCCAATTGATACGGCTTGTAATACACGTATGGCCTGATTTGCCTGTGTAGCCGGTTGCCAGAAATTTATTTTAAGTAGCGGCAATAATAATGACAGCATCATCGCTACCAGCAAATAAAACCGGTTGTAACCGTGAAATATTTTATTGCGGAGAAATAACCAGTAGTAGGCAAATAAAATGCCCGAGCAAATTATTACTTTTAGCATGTACCAGAAAAAGGGCAGCATATTAATTGTTTTAAAATTGTTTGTGGTTTGTGGTTTGTTGTTGGCAGCAGAGTTCTGAAATCAGTTTCCTGATGTTAAGCTAGTGTTACATACTTCTCATTATCTCAGTAACCACAAAACCACCAACTATAAACAACAAACGACAAACTGTATTTACTTTTTCTTCAATTGCTTCAACAACATTTCCAGATCCTCTACACTTAAATTATTTTCCTTTACCATAAAGGATACAGCATTACTAAAGGAGCCTTCAAAATACCCCTTTACAAAACTCTTCATGGTGGTTTTGCTGTAGGCATCTTTGCTTACTAATGCATAATATTGGTGTGTTCTGCCAAACTGTGTAATAGCCACAAATTCTTTATCTACAAGTATCTTAATAATAGTGGCTACCGTATTGTTGTGCGGTTTGGGTACAGGCAGTTCCTCTATGATCTCCCGCAGAAAAGCTTTCTCCAGTTTCCAAATTACCTGCATGATCTGTTCTTCGGCCCTGGTTAAAATTTTCATTTTGTAATTGTTTTACTCTTAATATTGTAAATGTAAAACTAATTATTTAGTTTTACAACTATTTTTTTAGTTGTTCACATATTTTAACAATTGGTGAAGAAATTAATTTTTAATGCTGAAGTGGTAAAAGCTAAATTTGCAGACATTGCATTCTTTGTTTCTTCGCTTCAATAAAAGTTCCACATAGTTATGCGGTACAAGTGAGTGACACAACGATGCTGAACAGCATTACAAATGCCTGTAACACAAAACTAAAAACACAAAACCCAAAACGCAGATGTCTCAATCAATAGTAGAATTAAAAAATGTAAATATTTACCAGGGCAGCAGTCTTATTTTAAGTGATGTAAACATTTCGGTAGAGAAAGGTGAATTTGTTTACCTGGTAGGTAAAACCGGAACCGGTAAAAGCAGTTTATTAAAAACTATGTATGGCGATCTGGAGTTAAGAGAAGGAGAAGGTTGGGTTGTTGGGCACGATTTAAAAACAATGACATGGAAAACAGTTCCTTTCCTGCGCCGCAACCTGGGCGTGGTTTTCCAGGATTTTCAACTGCTTACCGACAGGAATGTGAACGGAAACATGAAGTTTGTTTTAAAAGCCACCGGCTGGAAAGATGAAAAATTGATGGATGAAAAAATTGCTGATGTGCTTGAAAAAGTAGGATTAAAAACTAAAGGTTTTAAAATGCCTTTTGAACTTAGTGGCGGCGAGCAGCAGCGTATGGATATTGCCCGTGCTTTATTAAATTCCCCTAAATTAATACTGGCCGATGAACCAACCGGAAATCTTGACCCGGAAACAAGTGATGAAATTATGCAGTTGCTTTTTCATATCTGCAGAGATTATAACACCACCATCATTATGGCTACGCATGATTATGTAGTGATTAAAAAATTTCCGGCACGAACCATTAAAACAGAAATGGGCAAGGTTTGGGATAATGCTACCATAGAAATGTCATAAGATACTTTGCATTGTTTTCATTATTATACATGGTTTGCAACAAGCCCTGTCGTTGCTCAACTTCCTGTTCTGTAAATGCTTTTGTATACAGGCCTTCAATTTGCTGCCTGAAAGTTTCTGCGTCTTCGGCAAGGTGGCAAAAAGATTCCAATCCAGATCCCTCGACCCCGGCATTATTAACTATGCAATGCCTGCCGTTGAACATGGCATTTAATAGTTTTAGTTTAACGCCGGTATTGTTAAAAGATGGCAATACATGAACATGAGCTTTACTAATCATGTCCTGCAACTCTTTATCAGTAGGGTTTGCAACCAGGCAGGTGTGTTGATGATTGTGTGCAAGCTGTTGCAGTTTTTTTGAGGGATTTTTACCGGTAATTACAAAAGGTAATTTCAATTGGCTGAATACGTTTTTTAATAACCAGGTGGCTGCTTGCTCATTTTCGTTAATGGCCAGATTACCATGATAGAGGCAGAAGCTTCCTTTACCTTCTTTGCAAACGGCTAAAGTATATGGTAAAAAAACAGGTAGGTAATGAATTTCGGTTGCATTAAATTCCTGTTTATACAAGTCCACATCCTGTTTACTTACCGCTAAAAACAGGGCTTTACAAGCGATGGATTTTTCGTATTTTTTTAAAAGCCTGCTTTCATTTAAATAGTATAATTTTTTAAAGAAGTTATTTTCATTTTTTGCCAGCTTTTTATAATAAGTAAACTCCACATTGTGCAGGCGAACAATAATTTTTCTGTTATTAAGCTCACCGGTTTTTAAATAGTAAGTACAGTGAATGCCTTCCAGTAAAACCGGGTAATTATCTTTTTGTAAGTTGTATATCAACTCTTCATTAATGCGGCTTTTTACAATCAATGGGAATCTGAAAGAAAAGCTTTTTGAATTTGTTTTACGTTGATAATAATTTACAGTTTCGCAGTATTTATTTAACTCTTCCTGCGGCTTGCGGTCTTTGGTAAAACAGTGCAGGTGAATTTTTACGCCTGCATGGTGCAGACTTTTTATTTTAAAAAACAGGTCGATTACTCCGCCATAATCGGCAGGGTAGGGAATATCGAAGCAAACTATATGTAACTGTTTATCCAAGTATTTTTTTATAAAACTGAATTAATTTTTTTTCTTCGTTCTGCCAGTTTAAAGTTTGCCTTACTGCGAGGCAATTTTGATGCAGCTCTTTATACAAAACCTCATTTGCAAGTAAATTGTTCAGTTGGGCGGCTATATTTATTGAATTGAGGTCATCTATCAATATTGCGATTGGCAATTGACCGTTTATTTCTTTATACAAGGGATAATTAACACAGAGCTGTGGAATGCCGGCGTGCAGGTAATCGAAAAATCGGTTGCCTAAGGAATAATAGTTACTTAAACCTTTATTTTCAAACAACGTAATACCAATATAAGCCTGTTGTGTTATTAAGACTAATTCTTCAGGCTTTATTTTGCCTTTGAAAATTACTTTGTCTTCCAGGTTATTTGCGGCAACCAATTTACTTGCCTGCTGCATAAAGTTTCCATCGCCACAGATAATTAATTTACAGTTGATGTCTGCAAAAGCAGGGATGAGTGTTTCAAAACTGCGGCCTTCATTAACTGCACCCTGGTAAAGTATGAATTTTTCTTTTTTCTCAACAGGCTGTATGTCTTTAAGCAAAGCAATATTTCTGATCACTTCGTAATCTACTCCGTACATTTTTTTAAACTCGTCAGCAATGGGCTGGTTCACAGTATAACCATTTATAAATTTGGGAACTGTAAAGCCTTCAATTCTTTTCCACAGTTTATATATTACCGGCCTGGTAACAATTTCCTTCATTTCGCAAAACAATTCATGTGCATCATAAACCCGTTTTGTTTTTTTTATTTGAGAAATAAAGTAACAGGGGAGAATAGTATCCAGGTCAATGGCACCAATGCAATCCATCTTTTTAAGCAACAGGTAAAAGAACAGGCGGATATTATATTCTGCATAAAATAATTTGCCTTTTTCAAACAAGCAACTGATTCTTTTTTGACGAAAAGGCTGTTTTGATAATGGAATTGAGGAATTCAATTTTCGACCAACTAATAAAATATTGTATCCGGCCTTGGCCAACGATGTACAAATGCGTATCATCCTTTGATCGTAAGTAAGATCGGTGGTTACAGTAAATATTATGGTCTTGCTCAAAACTTAACTGTTGTAAATTTTTTGGATAATCTCTACAGTCCTCAACCCATCTTCAGCACTTGCAAATTCATGTTTTTCATCCGCCAAAGCCTTTATCAAATTTTCATACACTTTATCATGATTACTCATGCTGCCCTGGTAAAAACCATAGCCATTGGCTGGGTTACCAGTTTGTAAATCTGGCTTTTCAATTCCGGCAACATTGCAATATTCCAGTTCATTTAAA
>JBKJLT010000022.1:0-6709 GCA_046596765.1 Ferruginibacter sp.
AGCTCAATATCTTCACCTTCAATTTTAGAAGAAAAAACAGCCGATACAGAAGTGTAAAAGCTAAAACTATCAATACTTATCTCGCTTTCTTCAAGATTTTTAAATGCATTAAGTTCATCAGCAGTTACATGGTCGCAATATTTATCTAAGAGTTCTGTTGATAATATTTTAAATGAAGTTTCTTTCATTGCTTATAACTATAAAGTATTCAGATTTTACCGGAGATGCTATTCAAAAATATCTCTTACTCGCTATCAGCAAATTCAAATCGGTAAATTTCAAATCAAACCGTTCGCTTAAATAAAAATTGGTGAAGTTTTTTTTGAAATAAATGCCGCTGCGGATGTTTATCTTATGCCACTTCATGCTCCAATACATCTGGATGAGGCATTTTAACTGAGGCATTTAAAATTTCTAATCCTACAACAGAGCCATCAGCAGCATAATCTAATATTACCCCGGGCTTATCTTCATCACTCTCTTTAATTGGCAAATCGCTGAGTTTGATGTACAATATATCTACTTCTTTATCGTATTTTACTTTCATAATACTTATCAAGTTTTGAAGTTTTGTAAACTGTAATAACTACCGGTGGTTGTTTAATAGTATTAACGAAAACCCTGACTAAATATTCGCCTTCACCCTCAAAGTTAACAATTGACTGGTGAATTACCTTTTCTTCTTCAATAATAAGATTCTCAGTATTGTTTATCACAGCTAATACCACTTGCATAGGAATTCCTCTTTCCTCAATTCTCTCAAGCGCATGTTTAGAAAAAATATAGTTTGCCATATTTTACCTTTTACTCGCTATCAGCAAATTCAAATCGGTAAACTTCAAATCAAACCGTTCGCTTAAATAAAAATTGGTAAGGCTTCCTTTGTATAAATAAATGCCGCTGCGGATGTTTAGCTTATGCCACACAATATGGTCAATACCGCCGTCCTCACCGGTCTCCAGCATCAGCGGCATTAATACATTGCTGATAGCCTGGCTGGCTGTACGGGCAAAGCCGCTGGGTATATTGGGTACGCAATAATGTATCACATCATACTTTGTAAAAACAGGATTTTCATGGCTGGTTACTTTGCTGGTTTCAAAGCATCCGCCATGGTCGATACTTACATCTACAATAATGCTGCCCGGCCGCATTTTGCTTACTGTTTCTTCGGTAACAACAACCGGGGTTCGGCCTGCGCCGCTTAATGCGCCTACAGCCACATCGCAGGTTTTTAGTTGCTTGGCTAAAATTTTAGGCTCCAGCACCGATGTCCACATGCGTACCCCAATATTATTCTGCAAACGTTTTAACCGGTAAATGCTATTGTCAAAAACCTTTACGCTGGCACCCATGGCCAGTGCCGTACGGGCAGCATATTCGCCCACAATACCGGCACCTATAATTATAACTTTTGTTGGCGGTATGCCGCTGATACCTCCTACCAAAACGCCTTTACCGTTATTCGTCTTGCTTAAATATTGTCCGGCAATCAACATCACCGCACTACCCGCAATCTCACTCATGCTGCGTACAATAGGATTATGACCGGTATCATCTTTTAAATTTTCAAAACTTAGTGCAGTAATTTTTTTATCCATCATCTTCTGCAGTATTTCACGCTTCATTACCGCCATGTGAATAGGAGAAATAATAAACTGACTGGGCTTCAGCAATTCACATTCCTCCTCACTTACCGGGGCACTTTTTACAATAATATCGCATTCAAAAACTTCTTTTTTATCGTAAGCGATTTTTGCGCCTGCCTCGCTGTAATCATTATCGTTATAACTTGCTCCATCTCCGGCCTTGGTTTCTAATACTACCTGGTGGCCATTGGCAATCATAACACCAACCGCCTCGGGTGTTAAGGCTATCCGGTTTTCGTTAAATGAATTTTCTTTGGGAATACCAATCAGCAGCTCGGCTCCTTTGGGTTTTACATCCAGGGTTTCTTCTAGGGTTTCGTAACTAAATGAAGGAGATATAAAGGGTTTTGAACTTGCCATAAACAATAAAATTGTAAGGCTACAATTTACAAATTATATTTCAGCTTTCGGGTATTATCATCAACGGAAGTTATTGTTACATGCAAAGTGTCATCTGGAAAAATACCCGGCGCTTTCTCCGGCCACTCTACCAAACAGCTATCTCCCGAATACAAACAATCCTCCACACCGGCAGCGATAGCTTCATTTTCATCTTTAATACGGTACAGATCCATATGGTAAACCGTTTCTCCCTTTTTTGTTTTATACTGGTTGATGATAGAAAAAGTGGGACTGGTAACCACATCTCCAATGTTCATAGCATCGCAAAGTGCATGTATAAAAGTTGTTTTACCTGCACCCATATCGCCATGAAAGGCAAATACTTTGTAATCATCGGCTTCGGCCAGCAGCTTTTTAGCAGCAGATTCTATCTCGTTTAGTGAAAAATTTACCTCCATGTTGCAAAGATATTTTCCTTCATTAGTAATCGTGTCACAATATCAAAGAATAATTTTGCATTATGGAAAAAGTTGACTGGAAAGTAGAAGGTATGACCTGCACCAACTGTGCATTAACCATTAACCGGTATCTTGAAAAAGAAGGATTGAAGGATGTAAAAGTTAATTTCATTGGCGGCGAAGTAAGCTTTGAACTGAACGGTAATAAAACAAAAGATGAACTAACTAAAGGAATAAATGGCTTAGGTTATAAGGTTGTCAACGAACAACCCACGGGGTCCGGCGGACAAACCATAAACAACAAACAACAAACAATCTTCTCCAACCACTTACAACGTTTCCTTTTCTGCCTTCCTTTTACATTGGTTTTAATGCTGCACATGTTGCCCTGGCATATTCATTTTTTAATGAACCCCTGGATACAACTGGCAATTTGTATTCCGGTTTACCTAGTTGGTATGGGATATTTTGGCGTGAGTGCTGTTAAAAGTTTGCGCCACGGAATACCCAATATGAATGTATTGATTGCCATTGGTGCCACTGCTGCATTTGTTTATAGTTTAATCGGCAGCATTGGTAACCTGGGCATGGATTATGTTTTTTACGAAACCACAGCTACCATCATCACCCTGGTATTTTTGGGCGAATGGATAGAACATAAATCGGTTGCATCAACACAGGATGAACTGAACAAACTTGCTTCGCACCAAAAAGTAATGGCCAATATGATTGCTTTTGATGAAGAACATAAAGAACTGATCTTTACTGTTGAGAATACAACGTTGCATGTGGGCGATCTCATCTTAATAAAAACAGGTGAACAGGTTCCTATTGATTGTAAAATTTTGTGGGGCGATGTGCATGTGAACGAAGCTTTGTTAACCGGTGAAAGCAAGTCCGTTCACAAAATAAAAAAAAATGCATTGATGGGCGGAAGCATCATCACCGATGGAACCGTTAAAGCGCAGGTAACTGCAGTGGGGAAAGATACAGTACTCAGTAATATCCTTACACTCGTAAAACAGGCACAGAGCGAAAAACCTCCCATACAGCAACTGGCAGATAAGATAAGTGCCATTTTTGTACCTGCTGTTTTAGGAATTGCTGTGCTTACTTTTTTAATAAATTATTTTGCTTTTGATATAAGTGTTACCAGTTCGCTCATGCGTAGCATTGCTGTACTCGTGATTAGTTGCCCCTGCGCTATGGGACTTGCAACGCCAGCGGCCATTGCAGTTGGTTTGGGCAGGGCTGCAAAAAATGGCATACTATTCCGCAATGCAAAAAGCCTGGAGTTGTTTAAAAGTATTACAACCGTTGTTTTTGATAAAACTGGCACGCTTACCAAAGGACAAATGAGTATAAGCAAGTACCAAAGTTCTTTGGATGAAAATTTGTTTAAGCAGATTGTTTTTTCTTTGGAAAAATATTCCAATCACCCCATTGCCAAAGCAATTGCTACTGATTGGAAAATAAACAACCCCGTTAACTGGAAAAAGGTTGAAGAAATAAAAGGACTTGGCATGAAAGCCGAAGATGCAACCGGTAATATTTACCAATTAGGTTCTTATAAAATTGCTTCGGCACTTACAGATGATTCATCGCATACTGCATATTTATTACAAAATGAAATATTAGTTGGCTGGTTTGATATGGAGGATGAGATTAGGCCCGAAGCAAAGGAAGTAATCAGTTACCTGCATTCAAAAAACATACAAACCATTTTACTAAGTGGTGATGGTTTAGAGCGTACAAAAAAAATAGCTGATATTTTGGGTATTGATAAAGTTTATGCCGAAAAAACACCCGAAGAAAAATTGCAGATCATTGGAGCGTTGAATAGCCAAACACCGGTTGCCATGGTTGGTGATGGTATTAATGATGCGCCTGCATTGGCAAAAGCAACCATCGGTATTTCTATGAGCGATGCAACCCAGTTAGCCGTGCAAAGTGCGCAGGTTGTTTTAATGAATAAAGGCATTCAGCATTTGCCACTGGCATTGGGCCTGGGCAAACATACTTTTAAAACAATAAAGGGAAACCTGTTCTGGGCATTTATTTATAACATTGTTGCCATACCGGTTGCGGCAGTTGGTTTACTGCATCCCGGTATTGCAGCACTGGCCATGGGTTTCAGCGATGTGGTGCTGGCTATAAATTCTATATGGCTGAAGTTTAAGAAAGTGGTTTAATTTCAGGTCATAATCTGTATATTTGATAAACCAGTTTTTTATGGAAACAAAGATCAAAACAAAAAAATCAGGGCGTAAAAAAGAGGATAAGCCGCTGATAAAATTATCAAAATCTGTTTCTGATTTGTTTGGAATTAATAAAAAGGAAGTTGATGGGCTTGAATTTCAAAAAAAAGTAAGAAATGAGTGGCAGTAAATATCTTGCTGATACTAATATACTTTTGTACTTAATTGCTGGTAATGAGGGTGTGTTTGAGTTTATTAATGATGAATTTTTTATTTCGGAAATAAGTGAAATTGAGCTATTAGGCAATAAAGGAATTTTAGATGCTCAATTAAAATACCGAAAGCAAATTATTGACAGGTGTACCATTGTTTCTTTGTCTGAAAATATTAAAACGTTAACCATTCAATTAAAGCAAAATTATACAATTAAAATCCCTGATGCTATTATTGCCGCAACTTCAATCTACTTAAACCTCCCATTATTAACTGCGGATAAGGATTTCAAAAAAATCAAAGAACTAGATTTACTTTTGATTCAACCCCTTTAATGTGAATGCTCCTATTAACATACTCAAAGAATATTGGGGTTACGACAGCTTCCGTCCACTGCAGGAAGATATCATTAATGCAGTATTGGATGGAAAAGATACGTTGGCTTTGCTGCCAACCGGTGGCGGTAAATCTATATGTTTCCAGGTGCCTGCAATGGCCAAGGAGGGTATCTGCCTGGTAGTAAGTCCACTTATTGCTTTAATGAAAGATCAGGTTGAAAGCCTGAAGAAAAAAGGTATTCCGGCTTTAGCCATATACTCCGGCATGAGTTTTATTGAAATAAAAAAAACTTTACAGAATGCCGCTTACGGTAATTATAAATTCCTGTATGTGTCGCCAGAGCGCTTAGAAACAAATTTGTTTTTAGAAATGCTGCCAGCCATGAATATCATTTTACTGGCGGTAGATGAAGCACATTGCGTTTCTCAATGGGGTTACGATTTCAGGCCGCCCTATTTGCGTATTGCTGCGCTGAGGGAACTGTTGCCCTGTGTTCCTGTGTTGGCACTTACAGCTTCAGCAACTAAAGTTGTGCAGGATGATATTTGTGATAAGCTAAAACCCCCTAACCCCCTGCCCTTCGACTTTGCTCAGGATGAGGGGGAACTGGGAGTTCACGAGTGGAAGCGGTTTCAGCAATCATTTGAGCGGCCTAATCTTTCTTATTCAGTTTTTAATGTTCCATCTAAACAAAATAAATTACTGGAGATACTTAAAAATGTTCCAGGCACTGCCATTGTGTATTGCAAAAGCCGCAAGCATACCAGGGAGATATCCGACTTACTTAAACTGAATGCTGTTAATGCAGATTATTACCACGCAGGTTTAACCAATGAAGAAAGAAATAAAAAGCAGGAAAAATGGATCACAAATAAAACAAGAGTGATTGTAAGTACCAATGCATTCGGTATGGGCATAGATAAGCCCGATGTAAGGGTGGTGGTACATTACGATGTATCCGATTGCCTGGAAAATTATTACCAGGAAGCCGGGCGTGCCGGCAGAGATGGAAAGAGAGCCTATGCTGTTTTGCTCTACAATGATAAAGAAATTCAAAACCTGCAGGAGCAATTAAATATCCGGTTTCCCGAGGAAGCAGCCATCAAAGAAATTTATATAGCCCTGATGAATCACTTGCAGATTGCCGCAGGAAGCGGCGAAGGTTTAAGTTACGATTTTGACATCTCCGTTTTTTCAAATGCTTTTAAGTTAAACATACTAACTGCTACATACGCCATAAGGGCTTTGGAGCAGGAAGATATCATCAGCTTCAACGAAGTTTTTTTTAAACCTTCAACGGTTGTTTTTACAACAAACCGCGAGGAGCTCAGCGATTTTGAAAAGCAAAACCCTGCACTAGAGCCTTTGATAAAAGGACTGCTACGATCTTACGAGGGTATTTTTGATTATCCTGCCATTGTGTATGAAAGTAAACTCGCAAAATTTATACAGGCTGATATGGCCCTGTTAAAAACCGATCTGCAAAAACTGCATAATTATGGAATCATCA
>JBKJLT010000240.1:0-5697 GCA_046596765.1 Ferruginibacter sp.
ATAAATTTGATTGTTCCATATTGATTTTTTGAGTGATTTTATAATTTCCGCTTACTGTTGTATTTCGTTTTATGAGGGCACAAAACCAAGCGGAGTTGTCATTTGATTTTCTACATCGCTGTTCTCTAAATCAACAACCCGTTTTACCTGCTTATCAATATTTAAAAATTGCAATAGCAACCAGGCTAAAGCAATCATAACAGCAAAGGCCATTAGCGCAACCTGCCAGTTGAAATTTGCAGTTATTGGACCAATTAATGCTGCTAATGCAATACGCCCAAGGTTACCAATGGTCATATACAAAGTAAACTGGCTTGCCGAAACTTTTTTCCAGCAACATTGCATGGCAATGGAAAAAATGCCAATGCAGGCAAATGTGTACACTATATTATATAGCATCATAAATGCATAAATAAAACTGGTATCGGCCCAATACGTTTTTGAAAAAGCTAAAACAGTTGTAAAAAGCACCATGCCAAAAAAATAAATATTCATCATGCGCTTTTTACCAAACTTATCAATGAGGATACCTCCAATCAACATTCCGCCAATGCCACCCATTATTTTGGCAGTTGCATAAAATTGTGAGTAACTGCCATTCGTCCAATTCAATTCTTTTACTGTAAAAATGGGCAGTAATGTATCAATATAATTGTAAGCCCCCGTCGCTATAAACAATATTGAAGTAAGCAATAAAGAGTTGCGTAACTTAAGCACACTGTATAATGATTTGAAAATAGAGGTCCAGCTGGTTAATTGCATTTTTTTAGTTTCGGGAGAAGCTTCACCGGATGTCCAGGGCAATATTTTTTCATGTTGCCGTTCTCTTAAAAATAAAGGCACCAGCATAATAATTCCTATCATAACTGCAAGCATAAGTATGGAAGTGGTAAAATCGTATTTATTTAAAAGCCAGGTTCCTAATGCAAGCGTAGTTGAAATAGCAATAATTTTAGAGCCCCACATAAAGCCATTGGCACGGGCCTGCTGGTTTATTGGAATAATATCAACAGCCATTCCATCGGTAGCCACATCCTGAAAAGCACCAAAGAACGAAACAACAAAACCCGCTGCCATAAACAAGGTTAAATTATTTAACGGATCGGGCACATAAGCCATGGCAATACAACTGGCTATTAATCCTATTTGCCCCATAAGCACCCAGGGCCTTTTACGCCCCATGGGCAAATAAGTATAGCGATCCATAAGTGGGGCTACTATAAATTTAAAACTCCAGGGCAATCCGCATGCTACGGCAAAGCCTGCAATTTCGCCAGCCGATTTGCCATTCATGGCCATCCAGGCTGGTATGCCAAAAAACAACATACCCTCAGGCACGCCCTGTGCAAAATACAAGGCAATGAAATTGAAATATCTTAAAAAAGTGTTTTCGGTAAGCGCTGGTATTGCGCCGCTTTGTTTTAGCGGAATACTTAGGGTTGCTTTCATCATTAGTTAGTTTTAAGGAGATCAGCAATGCTGCTTTAGTTTTAATAAAGTCCTCAAAGCTTTGCACAATGAGGACTTTAGCATATTTAACCAGATTATTTAGAACCTAAATCAGCCCGCAGAAAAAGTAATTCACTCCAGTTTTCGTTAATAAATTCAGCAGCATCTTTCAGGTATTGGGCATAAGAGCTTTCTCCATTTACAGCTTCATAAGTTTCTTTAAATGGTTTACGAAAACCGGGTGCCCTTTCTTTTAAGCCTTGCTTATACCTGGTTACTAAAGTGTATTGAGCAGGACCCGAAGAACTGGCTGAATAAACAGCAACTGTAATGCCGGCAGCAGCCCATGTTTTTTTCAATTTCTTTATCATGTTTACAACATCATCGCCGTGTCCAATTTTGGGATAAACATGGCTTATGTTAATCTTATCAGAATAATCACCCAATGCTACTGTACTTAACGAATCGATATAAACAGAATATCCGGTCGATTGCCTGTCTGTTAAATGGACAGCCACATTTTTATTCCAATCTAATTTATGCTCTGCTCCCAAATCCCCTCTTGCATCCTCTGCCTCCCAACTTGTTGGTCCTTCAGTAATATGAAAGCCCCCGGCATCTGGTCCCGATTGAATGGCGAACACACGCCAGGATACATTTCCGGTGTGGTACTTTTGGGCATGGGCGGCAATGGCTTTCTCAAACTCAAGTACTTTATCCATTTTAGGAAATACCCGATGGGTAGAAATCAGATTTTTGGTTTGGCTTATGCCTGCAAAAGGAATAAGCATACAAAAAAGAAAAAACATCATTTTTGTAAAACGGAAATTCTTGTTCATGTTAAATTGGTTTATTGGTTAAAGAAAATAGTTTGATTGTTTGTTTATTAATATTACTGCGGCTATGGGTGATAGTGTAAAATTCTACAAAACAGCAGTTTTTAGTGAGTACAAATCAACCATTGTACTGTACATATTGCCCTATTAACCGGACAAATTGTGCAGCAGCAGGATTAATTCGTCATTTTTTAAAATCGGGGCGTAGTTTCTTTTTAAACCATGCAAAAAAAATGAGCGTTCCGTTTATCTTTATAAGCAAATGCATAAAACCCTTTTCAGCATAAAGTCATTGCTTACTGTTTCCATGATTGGGTGGGTATTGATCACAACTGCACAAAACCCTCCTGCTTACGAATCCATTTCTACCGCCCAGGGGTTATCGCAGGGAATGGTTTTTGATCTTTTGCAGGATAAGGAAGGCTTCATCTGGGTGGCTACTAAAAACGGATTAAACCGGTATGATGGCTATAGTTTTAAAATTTTTGCCAACGACCCTTACAATGCACATTCGCTCAGCAGCAATACCGTTGTAAAGCTTTTTGAAGATTCAAAAGGACGGATATGGGTGGGCACAGAAAATGCCGGATTAAATATCTACGACAAGCTAAGCGGAAAATTTTACCGTATAACACACAATAATTCAAATCCGGCCAGCCTTTCGGGTAATGGAATACGGTCAATAATGGAATTGCCTGATGGCAGGATACTGGTTGCTACAGATGTGGCAGGATTGAATATTGTTGAGACTGGAACAGCATTTTTTACAAACGATGTAGCTCCCGCAATTACCAGGCTAACATTACCTAATGATGCCCCCGTTTATGGAATGGGAACCGACAGTAATAAAATTACCTGGATCGGTGGAATGGATGGAACTGTGTATCGGTTTGATCCCCTAAAAAATAATTTTTTAAAACTGACCAATGGAATGCTGCTGAATGATGGGTATATAAACCCGGATAGCAGTAAATTAATCAATAGCAATTTATACCTCTCCGATGGAAAAGATATATTTCCATTATTCAACAGCAGCAAAACACCTGCAGGCAATATTATTTTTAAACCTAAAGAACAACTTTGGGAGAACCACCACCGGGAAGAGCATTTTTATGCAGTTTACAAACACGAGCCCGGCAACAGGATAAACTGGAACGAGCCATTACCTGTAACCACAACCAGGATATGTTATCCCTTCATGATCGACCGCTCAGGCGTATTATGGTCGGGGTCTGTAGGTTATGGTTTACGCAAATACAATACTGCCGGCAGTAAATTCAAAAGTCTGGCATCCGGCAACAGTATCCGCCTGATCATTCCTGCTACAAACAACGATATTTTCATCGTTAATTTTGCCTATAAATGGATGAAATTAAAAGACGATAAAATTACAGATAATGCCTTTCAAAAAATACCATCCCTAAAACAGATCGATAATTTCATTATTACCTCAACCGGCGATTACTGGATAAAGAGTGATGAAAAAGGATACTTTAAATACAATCCCATTTCAAATACACTACTGCCATATCCTGCCATAAATGCCAACCAGCCCTTTGGAAAAAAACAACCTTTTATTGAAGACACGAAATCAAATATCTGGCTACCAGGGCAGGATGGCAGCCTTACATTAGTAAATACAGTAACCGGCAAGCTGGATAGTTTTACCATAAATAAAAATGCGGCAAAGATTATTTGCACAGCCCTTTACCAGGATAAACTGGGTATATTTTGGATTGGCACAGAAAATGGCCTGGCAAAAGTAACCTTCAATAACAACAACATTTCATCACCCCAAATAAAATGGTTTTACAATAACAGCAGCAATCTGAATTCGCTCAATTACAATCATGTTTCCTGTTTTTTAGATGACCCGTCTGCGCCTAACAAATATTTATGGATATCAACCAAAGGCGGAGGCCTTAACAGGCTGGATAAAACCACCGACGATTTTTTTCAGCTTACCTCAAAAGATGGTTTACCGGATGATGTGGTGTATGGTATTTTACCAGATGATGCCGGTAATATTTGGGGTAGTACCAACAAGGGAATTTTTTGCCTCTCGGCAGCAAAAAACAAAAACAGCAACAATTGGGTATTTCACAATTTTACAAAAGCCAACGGCCTGCAGGATGATGAATTTAATACCGGCTCCTATGCTAAATTACCCAATGGAAATCTTGCTTTTGGCGGTGTTAACGGCATAAATATTTTTAACCCAAAGGAAATACTGGTACCGGGTTTTATGCCAAATGTTTTTATCACTGATATTCTTATCAATAACCAATCCATTGCACCAGGAGATAATACAAAAGTATTGCAACATACTATCGAGCAGTCAAAAAAAATTACACTTACCCATTTACAGGATATTCTTACGTTAGAATTTTCTTCGCTTGATCTTACCATTTCTGCACAAAATAAATACCGTTATCAATTGGTTGGTGTAGATAAGGATTGGGTTGAATCGGGCACCCGCCGCACAGCCACTTATTTACACCTACCGGCCGGAAAATATATTTTTAAGGTACAAGGCAGTAATAGCCAGGGTATCTGGAGCGATAAGATTGCCGAACTGGAGATCACTGTATTGCCGCCCTGGTGGCGTAGTTGGTTGGCTTACGTGATTTATATTATACTGTTGGGCTTTGGCATCAGGGCTTATTTTAAATTTACCGTAAACCGGGCCAAACTTAAATCGCAATTAAATTTTGAGCAACTGGAAGCCAAAAGAGTAAAGGAATTAGACTCGGTAAAAACGCAGCTTTATACCAATATCACCCACGAATTCAGAACCCCGTTAACCGTTATACTGGGTATGGCGCATCAGGTTAAAAGTAATCCGCCGCAGCATTTGGATAATGGTATTGATATGATTATCCGTAACGGGCAAAGCCTGTTGAACCTGGTAAATGAAATGCTTGATTTATCCAAACTGGAAACCGGTAAGATGACCCTGCAACTGATAAATGGCGATATCATTAATTTTCTCCGGTACATTGTAGAGTCATTTCATTCGCTGGCCGAAAGCCAGAAAAAGCAATTGCATTTTTTAGCCGAAATAGATGCATTGTACATGGCATACGATCCCGAAAAAGTGAGGCAGATTGTAGCCAACCTGTTATCAAATGCGTTGAAGTTTACACCGGAAAAAGGCAATATTTATATTACAGTATGCGAAAGCAGCCTGGTTAATGAAGCGGACAAATCAACTTTAATTATAAAGGTAAAAGATACCGGGATCGGCATACCGGAAAGCCAGTTGCAGCATATCTTCGACAGGTTTTATCAATTAGATAACAGCCATACCCGTAAAACAGAAGGAACCGGTATTGGGCTGGCACTTACCAAAGAACTGGTTAAATTAATGGAAGGCGAAATTACCGTAAAAAGCCCGCCAACAGGTGCCAAT
>JBKJLT010000248.1:0-2667 GCA_046596765.1 Ferruginibacter sp.
CTTTCATTATCTCTGAAATAAGGATCGGGGATTAGTTTGTTTGCAAGCAAATCGGTATGTACAGTACCCGGCACTGTAGCTTTATACCATTTACTTTCTTTTTGATTTTTAAATTGCCAGTTTTTATTTAGCTCGATGGAAATGTTTTGAGCCTTTGTCTGTACGGGGATTAGTTTGATTATAAGGATTAAAAGGATTGAGAAATTTTTCATTTCAGACACTTTTTAAATTTGCAATGATCTGCTTTACTTCTTCTTCATCAACCAAAACCGTTTGCAAATTTTCTTTCATCGCTTCATTTGTATAATGCATTGTACTGTCAATATTAATTCTTGCCGATGTATGAAATTCCGTGGCTCCGGTAATTTTTGCAACATCAGTTACATTAGATGCCCGTAGTCCACTGCCCGGCATAATAATGATCCGTTCATCTGCCTGTTGTATCAGTTGTGCTATTAACTGAGCGCCATCAAAACAACTTGGCACAAGACCACTGGTTAAAATTCTTTCGCAACCCGTTTCAATAATATCTTCCAGTGCTGCAAACGGATCTTTAACCCTGTCAAATGCCCGTTGATACGTTACTCCCATTGGATAGGCCAGTTCAATTAATTTTTTGCAACGGTCTTTATCAACCGTTCCATCTTGGTTTAACATACCAATTACCACACCATCGCATCCCAATTTTTTGCAGGTGAGCACATCATTTTTCATGATCTCAAACTCTTCATCAGTGTAAAAAAAATCACCACCACGGGGACGTATCATACAATACAATTCAATCTGTAAAACTTCTCGGGCTTTTTTTATAAAACCATAAGATGGGGTGGTACCGCCATCGCCGGGATTATCGCACAATTCAATACGATTTGCCCCTGCGGCCTGTGCAAGCCTGCAGCTATCAATATTAAAACCGATTATTTCAAGCAGAAATTTCATAGTAAATTTTCAATGACCAATGTTCAATTTTCAATTCTCAAATAAAAAGGCTTATTAAACTTTGAGTATTGAAAATTGATTATTGAATATTTTTAAATTAGAAACTTAGATGGATGTATCATATTCTCTTTATCACTCTTTACACTAAACACAAATCCTTTTTGAATAGCATACGCACCATAATGTCCTTTCTTATTCATGGCTAAAAACCCAACCTGTAAAGTTTTTGCTTTTTCTTTATCACGCTTTACAATTCTTTCTACTGCTTTTTTGCAGGACATCTCGGGGCTGTAACCTTGCCGCATAAATTCAACAACCAAATGTGTTCCGCAAATGCGTATCACTTCTTCGCCCGTGCCGCTGCTGGTGGCTGCACCTATTTCATTGTCAACAAATAAACCAGCACCTATAATGGGAGAGTCGCCCACACGGCCGTGCAATTTAAATGCCATACCGCTGGTTGTTACAGCACCCGATAAATTTCCAATTGCATCCATCGCAACTAATCCCATCGTATCATGATTAACGCTTCCATCTTCAAAATAATTTGGTGCAAACGGGCCGTTCTGTTTTTTTCTTTCAATATTAATTACGGGTTTGTATTCGCTTTTTATAAGCCATTGGTCATAGGCTTTTTTTGCATCGTCAGATAAAGCTCCACTTTCCAAAGTAAACCCATTCTCCAAAGCAAATTGTTGTGCGCCTGCACCAACCAGAATTACATGTGGTGTATTTTCCATTACTTTACGTGCTACAGATACCGGATGTTTAATTCTCTCCAAACTCGCTACAGCGCCACAATTGGCGTTATGGTCCATGATGCAACTATCCAGCGTTACAATACCATCCCTGTCGGGGTAGCCACCCAAACCAACACAGCAATCAATCTTATCTTCAATATGTCTGGCACCGGCTTCCACGGCATCAAGTGCAGTTCCTTTTGCTGATAAAATTTGCCATGCGGCTGCATTAACGGGCATGCCGCTATCCCAGGTAGAAATAACAATGGGTTTTGTTGTTGCATCAAAATTATTCGCCCATGTTTTTTTTGCAGAAAGCAAAGGTGCAGTTAATGCAGAAAGCTGTAAGAATTTTCTACGGTTGATCATTTGTTTTTTTTATGGTCCGAACTTTTGTTTTTCAATTTTGCTTCATTGGCGTCGCACTTATAGCACGGGTAGCTTCCAGCAGCAATTGCCTGGTTTGCAAATAATCTTTGATGTGCAGTTGCAAGGATTGCTGAAGGTGGATACTTCCATCACAATCCATTTTTTGCAGCTCCTCAATAAAACGTTTACTCCAGTACTTGCCTTGCTGTTGCTGTGCAGGCACAAACAATCCGCTAAAATGAAGCAATTGCCATATCCTGTTTTTGCAACGGGTTTGGTTATTCACAAGGCGTTCCCGGGTGCGTACCAATGTACGGGCATGCTCCCACGAAGAGTCCGGTATGTGTATACCTTTCAATTTTTTTGATTGAAGATAGGCACACAATTTACGGGCATCTGCTTTATCCTGCTTCTGCTTTTTATCTTTATCAGAAGTTGGGATATCGGCTGCATTTACCACCCAGCACTGGCAACCTGATTCAGATAAAACTCGCTGCATACTAAAACCGCTAAAACCGGCTTCATAGCCAATCTTATAATCAGCGCCCGGATAGCGTTTTGTTAAATGCTTATGTAAAAGAACTGCATCTGGATTTTGGGTAAAATCTTCTAACTCAAA
>JBKJLT010000463.1:0-6070 GCA_046596765.1 Ferruginibacter sp.
GTTATTTTTTTGCCCTACTTTAAAATCATCTGCACCAAAGGCAGGAGATGTGTGTACAATACCGGTACCATCTTCGGTAGTAACAAAATCACCGAGTACAACTTTAAATGGTTCTGCACCGGGAGTTATTTCCTGTATTTTTTCTAAAGTATTAGCTTGCGAGGGGAGAAGTTGTTCGTATTCCATCCCTTCCAGCTCTTTACCTGTAAAAGTTTTCAGAATTTCCCAAGGGTATGGTGCTTTAAATTCTTGATTATTGGTAGTATGTTCAAAAATATCAGCAACTTCAGCTTCTGGCTTAAAATATGTGTGTAGTAACGATTTTGCAAGGATTACATTTACAGCAATATGGGTGTAGGGATTAATTGTTGAAACCAATACATAATCAATATTTGGTCCAACCGTTAATCCGAGATTTGATGGTAATGTCCAAGGGGTAGTTGTCCAGGCAAGAAAAAAGACATCACCGTAGCTTTCATCAATTTGTAATTTTTCATTCTTGATAACCTTAAACATCACTGTCGCACTCGTATCCTTCACATCTTTATAAGTACCCGGCTGGTTTAGTTCATGGCTGCTTAAACCCGTACCTGCAGCGGGCGAGTAAGGCTGAATACTTACACTCTCGTACAGGTATCCTTTCTTGTATAACTCACTCAGGCACCACCAAAGGGTCTCGATATAATTGTTTTCAAAAGTTACATAGGGGTTATTCAAATCAACCCAATAACCCATTTTTTGGGTGATGTCATCCCATTTATCTTTAAAACGCATCACCACTTCCCGGCATTTCTTATTATAATCTTCTACCGATATTTTTGTGCCGATGTCTTCTTTGGTAATGCCCAGTTCTTTTTCAACTCCCAGTTCAATTGGCAGACCATGCGTATCCCAGCCGCCTTTGCGTTTTACCTGAAAACCCTGCATGGTTTTATAGCGGCAAACCAGATCTTTTAATGTACGGCTGATAACATGGTGAATACCGGGCATACCATTGGCACTTGGCGGGCCTTCAAAAAATACAAAAGGAGGGAACCCTTCACGAAGGCTCACACTCTTTTCAAAAGTGTTTTCCTTTTTCCATTTGGCTAGTATTTCTTCGCTGATGGAAGGAAGGTTTAATTGCTGATATTCGGTGTATTTGCCACTCATGTTTGTATTAATGCCGATTTATGCCTGTGGGGCTTTAAATTAAGTGTACAAAGGTAGTAAAATAGCAGGGTTCGGTAATACCGAATACTTGATTATTTAAACCCAGATTTTGCAGTTGAAATCGTAGCGAGGGTTTCAAATACAAAACAGATAAAGGTTTCAGGTTATTTTTTGGATGAAAGAATAGTATACTATTTCGAATTCAAAAAATGTTCTGAAATTTTTAGCTGTGAAGGATTTGGAAGCCGCAGTAGATTTCAAATGCAAAATCTGGGTTAAACGTGAAAATACTGGAAGGCTTTTGTAATTACACGCTTAAAAACAGGAGGTGTTAAGGGAAAGCCCCAAGGGCACTTAATTCTGCCCTACTTATCCACATTTTTAAACTCTTGGCACAGTAATGGTAACTATATTTTTGTAAAATAAGACAGTTAGTTTCTTTAAAATATACAATGAAAAGTTTTGCTGGTTTAGGGTTTTATTAGGGTAAAAAGACGGGGGTATTCTTGCTCCCGTCTTACTTTTCAAAAAATTAATTACAAAATTATAAGATTCCACTTTAGCCCCAATATACCAAAAACAATATCTTAGACAAACAAAGAATTATAACAGGTACAAATAAAAAAAGCATCCACCAAAAGTGGATGTTTTTTTTATGACAATCCTTTTTTATTTGATCGGCTATATTCATATTCTTTTACTGAATGTTTACAGAAAAACTTACGTAAATCAAAACAGCGGCTGATGAAGATCAGCCGCTGTTTAATAAATATGAATTTTGCTAAAACTTTGCCCCAACAGAAACAAAAAATGTTCTTCCATCTGCAGGTAATGCACCGGGGCCGGGATAACCACCTGCACGCCGGGTAAAGTATTTTTCGTTGGATAAATTATTTATGCCTGATTTTATATTCAGTTTATGGGAGAATTTATAAACGGCTGTAATATCTGTAATTGTATAAGCAGGTATCAATCCGTTTTGTGCATTGGTGGTTGCTGTAATGGTATTGTTTGCATCTGCATACGATTCACTTACATAACTTAACTGGCCGGTTAAAGAAAGGCTGTTATAAGAAATGGTTAATCCTGTTCTCAGGATATTTTCAGGAGCGTTCTCTACTTTTTTATTTTTAAGATTGGTTTCAACAAGCTGGTTGCTGCTGTTCTTGGTAATCACTTTTAAATTTCCGTATTGTGCATCGGTGTAACTATAACTTACAAATGCACTGACGTCAGCCTTTGTTGTTTTTTTGCTAAACGCTTTTACCGGACTAAATTCCACCAGGCCTTCAAATCCTTTGCTGTTGCTGTTGCCCACATTGGTGCGGTAATTATAAAAACTGCCATCAGTTCGTTGCTGTACAATAGAGCCGATCCGGTTATTGTATTGCAGGTAAAAAATACCAGCATCAAAGAATAACCAGTTCTTGATTTTACCACGATAACCGAGATCAGCATTATAACCTTTTGCATCTTTCAAATCCTGGTCAATCACATCGGTTGTTGGTGGTGCAGTAAGGTCGGCAAATTGTACCGGCCGGTATGCCTGGGTAATGTTGCCATAAATTTCGGTTGTATTGCTGCTGTGGTATTCAGCACCTATTCCTGCGAGCACAAAACCCCTTGATTTTTTCTGATTCTGTAAAATTATTTCTGCACCGGTAGTTGTAAACCCATTTCTTCCGCTGGCGTTGCCTGTAATATATTCATAGCGTATGCCTGGTATTATTAAAAACTTTTTTGAAACACGGAAAATATTTTCTGCAAATGCGGCAACATTTGTTGTTTTAAAATCAATATCCCTGTTCCAGATACCATCCGATAAGCTCATATCATAATCTGTTCCGGTTGTGCCCTTACCATCAGATGCATACCGGAAAGTGCCACCTTTGTAAAAACGGACACCTGTAGAAATTGTTTGTTTTACATTGAACAAATTATAGTCAGTTATAAAACGGACTTCTATTCCGCCATTGCGGTATTTATCAGCATTCACATTTCTTGCATTGTATTGATTGGTAGTTTTGTTGATTGTATCAGCAACCACAATTCCTCCCGCAGGAAAATAACCAACACTGTTCCTGTCGCCAAAAATGCCAAATGCTTTTACATTCAATCTTGTGTGTTCATTAATTTCATAATTTGCAATTACAGCGGCTGTGGTCCAGGTAATATCAAACCAGTTACGGCCGCGGAAGCTTTGTTTTATATCTTGTTTTATTTGTGTGTCTGTTAATCCACCGGTTTGCTGGCTGCGAATATGAGAGCGCATTAACTCGGTTGTTAAACTAAATTTTTTATTAATGCGGTAAGTGAAAGTTCCATATCCTGAGTTGGTAAAATATTTACTGTTCTTGCGGTATCCATCGGCATTACGGTGATCGAAGAAACTATAGTAATGATATTTTTCTGTTTCGCCGCCAACCGCATTATAGCTGTTAAATAATCCGTTGCTTCCAAGAGTTTGCTGTGTTTCAAATTCAAATTTCTTATTGATCTCACTGCCGTTGCGTAAAATATAATTCACTAATCCGCCAAACTGCGGACCGTATTGTAAAGCACCTTGGCCTCTCACAATTTCTATGCGTTGCACTGCCTGTAACTGTGGATTATAATAGGCTTCGGGATAACCGAATGGATCGGCAGCAATATCATATCCGTTTTGACGAACATTAAATTCCCAGCTACGGTTGGGGCTTAAGCCCCGTGCGGCCATACCAATTTGTATACCGCTGCCATCACTTTCCCAGATATGTATACCGGGAACTTTGGCAACAACCTGCCGCATGTTATTGCTAACCACATTGCCTTTTACATTATCTAAAACAATCAGTGCATTTTTTTTGCCTGCATAAATTGATGTGCCTACAATTTCGGGCAGTTGCTGTATGTCGCTTTTACTGTAACGCCCTACAACCGTTACATCGGGCAAATATTTGTGATTGGGTGCAGTGGTATCTTTTACAATACTGGTTTTATTTTGTGCATTTACACAAATGCTTAAACCGAGTAATAAAATTGAAATGTTGAATCTTTTTGCCATTGTTTATTTTTTTGCAAAAATGCAGGCATAAAAAAACAAACAACTACTTAATCGGGAAAAGCATTTACGTAAAGAGGAAAACTACCTGAGCAATAACTCACAAGGCTTGATACCCGTGTGTTTTTTAAACGCAGTAGAAAAATGAGATATGGATGAATAACCAAGCAACATAGAAACTTCTGTAACACTTAATCCTTTTTCGTACAGGAGATATTTGGCATGTTCCATTCGTTGACTTTGATAAAAATCAAAAATAGTGGTGCCAAAAATTTCTTTAAAACCTTTCTTTAAATAACATTCGTTAATGGCTACTTTGCGGCTGAGTGCCTTAATGGTAATGGGTTCGCCGATATGTTGCAGCAGCACTTCACGGGCTTTAATAATTTTTTCCCTGTCCTCGGCATTTTGTAAAAACTTGCAGGTAAATTCGGTTTCTTTATCATCGCCCAGCATACAATCCATACTATAAAGCAGTAGAATTTGTGTTTGTGCATTGATGAAGATATTTTCCCTAGTATCGGTGTACGTGTGGTTAAGCAATGCTTCAATGGCCGTTCTGGTTTTACCGCATAAAGGCAATTGCTTACTAAAAGATGTTTTATGCCTGAATGACAACACATCTTCACTAATGCTGGTTTGCGCACTATTATGAGTAAACTGGGTAAGGTAATTAGGTTTAAAACTGAAACTCAACACATCAACACTGTCAACTTTTTCAACACAGCCTTTACTGGCATTAAATTTACAATAATCGCATTCAGTTTGCTTTTGGCGGCAGTAAACGTTGCCGCTAACACAAAACTTAAGTTCCAGGTAATTACCTTCGGGATTATTTTTTTCAACATGGTAAACTAAAATACCGGTATCATCAATATTCCATTGTGGTTGTTTGCGGTAGCGGTTTATAGAATAGTTTACCGAGCCGGGCACCATCCTGTCAACATGCAGTAATACATCCAGATCATCCTGTAAAAAAGGTTGCCTATGTGCTATACTTAATATGTCTAGTTGCTGATACATTGAAAAATTTCGATACAAAGATACGAAAGAATGTTTAAACATTGGAAGTAATTGTCCCGCAGATTTCGCAGACTACGCAGATTTTAAACCTTCCTTTCTGCGACATTTGCGAAATCTGCGGGCCAAATAATCCGCGAAAACCTGTGTACTGAGTTTATCGAAGTATTCTTGGCAAAAATTCCCTTCACTCTGTGGTCAAAATCTTGTGGAAACCTGTCCAGAAAATCAACCTAAAATAAACCCCCTTTAATTGCCATAAACGCCTGTTTTTTTGTACCTTCGCCCGAATCTTGATTTTACTAAATAAAAGAGATTTTGAACGAAAATATGAGCACAGAAACAGCAGCAGTTCCTACCCCCGCCAACACAGGTTATGGTGCAGACAGTATCCAGGTTTTAGAAGGTTTAGAAGCGGTTCGTAAAAGGCCGGCCATGTACATTGGAGATATAGGTGTAAAAGGTCTGCATCACCTGGTTTACGAAGTGGTAGATAACTCCATTGATGAGGCACTTGCCGGACATTGTAAAAATATTACTGTAACCATTAATGAAGATAATTCCATCACGGTTGAAGATGATGGCCGTGGTATTCCCACGGGTATGCATACCAAAGAAAACCGAAGTGCATTGGAAGTGGTAATGACGGTTTTACATGCCGGTGGTAAATTTGATAAAGACTCTTACAAAGTATCCGGTGGTTTGCATGGTGTGGGTGTAAGTTGTGTAAATGCACTCAGTAGCAAATTACATGTTGTTGTAAACCGTGATGGTAAAAGGTTTGAGCAGGAATATGCAAAAGGTATTCCTCAATATACAGTACGGGAAATTGGAGCATCTGATACGCATGGTACTACG
>JBKJLT010000017.1:0-4364 GCA_046596765.1 Ferruginibacter sp.
GTATTGAACAAAAGTATCAAAATATTATTCAAGTGGGTTATAGCTCCCCTGCTGGCAGTATGGTTGTTTTATTCGCTATACCAGCAGGTAAAGGCGCAGCCTGATATGGATGCATCCATAGCACTCATAAAAACATTGCCATTTGGTGCCGGTGCCTGGAAATTCTGGATGGTGATTTTATTTGTTTTTGTAAACTGGGGGCTGGAGGCACGGAAATGGCAGGTGTTGATGCAGGTGCTGCAGCCTATATCTTTTATTACAGCATTTAAAGCTGTGTTGTGCGGTGTAACTTTTTCGTTAAACACCCCAAACCGTATGGGCGAGTATGGTGGCCGTATTCTTTTTGTAGAGGAAGGTAAGCGAATTAAAGCCATCACGCTTTCTATTGCCGGCGGCATTGCGCAATTAATTATTACGATGTTGATGGGTTGTTTGGGATTGGCTTATTTAATGCTCAATGCCCACACTTCAACAAGCCTGTTGGGTATTTCTGTTTTTTGGTTGCGCCTCTTTTTTTGTGGCAGTATAATTGGTACCCTCATCTTTATTTTTTTCTTCTTCAGAATGGAATTCCTGATAAGGCTGTTACAAAAACTGCCATACTCCGCCCGTTTTTTAAAATACATTAACGTTTTAGAAACGTTTGATGCGAAAATTTTGTTAAGGTTGCTTTCTATCTCCTTCTTCCGGTACATCGTTTTCGTTTTACAATACATCTTTATGCTGCAGTTGCTGCAGGTAGAGCAAAATGTGTGGACGGGTTTCTGGATTATTACTGTAATGTTCTGGATACTGGCAATCATTCCTTCTTTTGCCATTGCAGATTTGGGCATTAGAGGTACGGTTGCAAAAACTTTATTTTCGTATAGCAGTAATACGCTTGGGATTTTGACTGCAACATTTGGCATTTGGTTTGTTAACCTTTTTATCCCGGCCCTAATCGGGAGTTTATTAATTTTAGGAATTAAAATAAAAAAAGAAAAATGATCAGCTACTTTAAACCAGCTTTTTTAATTATTGCTCTTTGTAGTTTTAGTCTTGCACCAGATTATGATGATACCTGTAACATAAGGAACACGGCTTTTAAAGCAGATGAGGAAGTGAAAATGAAAGTGTTTTACAGCACCCTGGGTATGTATGTGGGTGCTGGCGAAGCCATGTTTACTTCTTCGCTGGAACGGTATAATGGTAAAGCAGTTTATCACCTGGTTGGTACGGGCTCTACCTATTCTTTCTTTGATGGTTTTTTTAAGGTGAGAGACAGGTACGAGAGCTATATTGATACAACTGACCTGCTTCCTTATAAGTTTGTACGTAATATTGATGAAGGCGGGTATAAAAAATACAACAACGTAACTTTTAATCATACTGCCAATACAGCCGTAAGTACCAACGGCGTGTTTAAGGTTACTGATTGCATACAGGATGTGGTAAGCATGGTTTATTATACCAGAAATATAAATTTTGATAAGTATAAAGTGAATGATAAAATACTCTTCGACATGTTTTTGGATGACGAAATATTTCACATGTACATCCGCTACCTGGGAAAGGAAACAATTAAAACACGCTACGGAAAATTTAAGGCTATAAAAATAAGGCCGCTATTAATTAAAGGAACCATTTTTGAAGGTGGCGAAAAAATGACCGCATGGCTTAGTGATGATCCTAATCATTTATTGTTACGGGCCGAAAGCCCGATTGCAGTAGGAAGTATTAAAGTGGATATGATGAGTTATAAAAACTTGCGGCATCCGTTAAGTTCATTAATCAGTACCAGATAGGAGATGTGTGGCCACTGAAAGAGAATTTATAATTTCATAATCTCCGGGAAATAAAAAGGTTTTAATTTTTTGCAGGATTAGTAGTGGTCTGACAACTACAGATAAAAAGTTGTCTGGCCACTGTAGCAGATTTTATAACAGTAGCATTTCAATAAAATAAACTGCATTTAATTTGTGGGGCATTCTTAGTCGCCTGACAACTACAGATTAATAGTTGTCTGGCCACTGTAGCAGATTTTACAACAGCAGCATCTCAAAGTAATTAACAGCATTTAATTTGCGGGGCATTTGTAGTGGCCTGACAATAATTCACTCAACTTAAAAGTTTCTTTAACTCTTATTCCTTTTTCTGTCATTTGCAATGTGCAACACTCAATTAAAGGGTCGTGCTCAAAAAATAGTACATAATCGTTTTGTTGTGCTTCAGTAAGAAATAACTTCTTTTCATTTAAGGTAGTAAGCGGAAACATATCGTAAGCCATTACATAAGGCAAAGGGATATGAGCAGCCGATGGTAAAAGGTCGGCCATAAACACAATTGTTTTACCGTTATAATTTATTTTAGGCAACATCATGGCATCGGTGTGGCCGCTCACGCTGTAGAAGGAAAGGTTGGGCGTAAGTGGTGAGATGTGAGTTGGGAGTTGTGAATCGTGAGTCGTGAGTTGTGAGTCGTGAGTGGTGTCTGCTAGTTCAATATTCTGTTCTTTATTCACGACTGATGATTCACGATTCAGATTTAAAAATTTCAATTGCCCGCTTTCCTGTATAGGTAAAATATTCTCTTTTAAAAAACTTGCCTTTTCCCTGTCATTTGGTTTTGTTGCCCAATCCCAGTGCTTTTCGTTACTCCAGTAAGTTGCATTTTTAAATGCGGGAACTAATTTTTCACCTTCCCTTACTATACTTCCGCCACAGTGATCAAAATGCAGGTGCGTTAAAAAAACATCGGTAATATCATCTTTTGTAAAACCATGTTGTTCTAAAGATTTGTCCAGCGTATCATCTCCATGTAGATAATAATGACCAAAAAATTTGGCATCTTGTTTATCGCCCATGCCGTTATCAATCAAAATCAATTTGCCCTCATCTTCAATCAATAAACAACGCAAAGCCCAACTGCACATATTGTTTTCATCGGCAGGGTTCAGTTTGTTCCAGATGCTTTTTGGTACCACGCCAAACATGGCACCACCATCTAATTTAAAATATCCGGTGTTGATGCTGTATAGTTTCATGCTATAAAGTTACGGCTGTTTTCTTTTGTGCCCGGTATGTGAGGATTAAAAAGATTAGTCCCAGCACAAAAAATACAACCAGGGCTAAAATTGAATTACGCATATTTTTGGTAAGTCCTTCAATAAATCCAAAGCTGAACAGGCCAATTACAATCGCAAATTTTTCGGTTACATCATAAAAACTAAAGAAGGAGGCCGTGTCTTTTGTTTCGGGCATCAGCTTGGAATAGGTGGAGCGGCTGAGTGATTGAATGCCACCCATAACTAAACCAACCAGCGATGCAATGATGTAAAAATGTATTTCTGTCTTCATAAAAAACCCGGCAATACAAACAGCTATCCATAAACAAACGGTTAGCGACAGCACTTTTATATTTCCGTACAAAGCAGATAAACGGCTCATGCCAATGGCACCTGCAATGGCAACTATCTGAATAATAACGGCTGTTATAATCAGCTTACTGTTTTCTAATTTTAATTCTTTAATACCAAAATCAATCGCTACCAGCATAACTGTTTGTACACCCATGCTGTAAAAGAAGAAAGCGGTTAAAAACCTTTTTAGTTGTGGCATTTGTTTAACCTGGTGCCAAACAATTTTAAGTTCCTGAAAGCCATTAACCAGTGCATTTTTTTTAGATTTCCTTTCGGTTTTTGGGCTTATGGGTAAACGGTTAAATGTTATTTGTGCAAAAGCTACCCACCAAATGCCAACCAATAAAAAAGTTATTTTTAAAGGAGTTTGACTTTCGGGCATGGCCAGCACCAAACCAAAGCCAATCATTTGCATAATTACACTGCCTATGTAACCAAAGCTGTATCCACGGGCACTTATCCTGTCTCTGTCTTTTTCAACAGCAATTTCGGGCAGGTACGAATTATAAAAAACCTGGCTGCCATAAAAACCAATGCCGGCAAACATAAAACACAGCAGGCCAAAGCTAACATTGTCTTTATCGAAGAAATAAAGCAGCGAACAACTTACTGCGCCCATGTAACAGAAAAAACGCATAAAATTTTTCTTATTTCCTTTATAATCTGCAATGGAAGATAGAATGGGGGAGAGTATAGCAATTACTAAAAACCCAAAGGCAAGTACATAATCTTTAAGTTCAGTATTTACAAAGTTCCTTCCTAAAAAACGAATGCCATCCGGGAATTTATCTGTGCTGGTTACAAAAGCATAATACGCCGGAAAAAAGGTGGTAGTAATTACCAGGTTGTAAACTGAGTTTGCCCAGTCGTACATGGCCCAGCCATTAATAACTTTTTTTGATGCAGTTTGCATGGTTTTTATTTAAGGAAAGATGAAAATAGGAAATATCACTTGAATATCCCGATT
>JBKJLT010000048.1:0-7308 GCA_046596765.1 Ferruginibacter sp.
GATGTATTTCTGTCGGAGTTTGCAAAAAATCCTGTTTATGCCGATTCTGTTATTGTAAAAAGATCAACACTCATCATGTCCATATCACAAATTTCGGAAACGCTGTTCATCCTGGCTATTCCATTCTTTTTAAAGCGTTTTGGTATTAAAAATGTAATGCTGATATCCATGCTTGCCTGGGTTTTGCGTTTCGGGCTTTTTGCCTACGGTGATCCTGCCGGAGGATTGTGGATGATTGTACTTTCCTGCATCGTATATGGAATGGCCTTTGATTTTTTCAATATTTCGGGCTCACTTTTTATTGAAACTACTACCGGTGCAAACATACGCTCCAGCGCACAGGGGCTTTTTATGATGGTTACCAATGGTGTTGGTGCGGTATTGGGTGCTTTAATAAGCGGATGGCTTATTCAAAAATATTTTACATCGTCCGATGGAAACCGCGACTGGCATGGAATATGGCAGGCTTTTGCCGCTTATGTATTGGTAGTTGCTGTGCTGTTCTTTGTTTTCTTCAAACACAAACACGATCCTGATAAGCTAAAAGATGCACAGCACTAAAGTAATTATCTTATGTAAAATGTAATCGTTATTTTTATATACTATTGTACCGTACTATATTAATTTATACCGATGAAACTATATTTTAGGGTTTTATTGCTTTTATTTTCAATTTTCATTTTTAGTGAAAGTAAATCTCAAACTCTTTTACTGGAAGATTTTGAAGGTAGTTTTCCTCCCAGTGGCTGGACGCTCGATAATCCCGGTTTTGTAACTCCCTTTACTCAAAATACATTTGCATTTAATGCTGTAAGTGGGTCAAAAAGTATGAGGTGTTATGCCTCAGGTTTTTCACAATCAAATGCCTGGGCATTTACTCCTGTACTAAGTTTAACTAGTAATACACTATATCGTATCTCATACTATTACAGAGGTGCCACCAGCAGTGGGTATTCTGAAAAAATGAAGGTAACCATTGGTAATTCCGCAAGTGTTGCCGGTCAGACAACTGTTGTGCATGATTATACCAATATTACCAATACCTCATTTGCACAAGGGGTTGATACCGTTACTGTGCCAGCAAACGGCAATTATAATTTTGCTTTTAATTATTATTCCAATGCCGGCCAGGCTGCTATTTATATAGACTATGTGCTGATTCAGCAAATTATGCCAGCAGCTTGTACAGGTAGTGTGCCTTCCATTGGAGTGGCTTCAGGGCCATTAATAGTTGGTTCAAACAGTACATTTAACCTTACCTTATCTGGTAACTATTTATTGTATTCGGGTCTGCAGTTTAAGTGGCAATCATCTTTACAAGGTGCAAATAATTTTCAGGATATACCTGGGGCAAATACACAAAATTACAGTACATCTCAAACGGTGGCCAGGGATTACCGCTGTGTAATGACTTGTGTAAATAGTGCTACATCCGTAAATTCAAATATAGTTTCTGTAAATCTTCCAAATTCAGGTTCTTTATTCAGAGAAAAATATATAGGCAGTACCAATATAAACCGAATGATAAATGGAATGTCATTTTTAACGCCTTCAAAAGGGTTTGTTGCCTTTGCTGACTCGGTTGGTTTTACGCAAGACAGCGGACAAAGTTATATTAAGAGGGCCATAACCATGGCAAATACAAATTATAACGGCTATCCTGTAAACCTAACCTTTGGATATTATATCAAAGGGGTGTACGCATTTTCGCAGGACTCTTTATTACTATATGGTGATTATGGTGCTGAACCAGCCATTCTTTTTTCAGGCAACCAGGGGTTAAACTGGAAAGTTGTTTTCCATCAGCCTTACAGTTTAAATCCTGATATTGGAAATAGTTTTTTTGATATGAAATTTCAAACTGCTGCTAATGGCATTGCGCTCAACCAAAAATATATTGTAGAAACAACTAACCGTGGCCAAAACTGGACTGTAGCTACACAAATACCATCTTACAGGTCAAGTAAATTCGCTAAACTGAGTCTTCCTTCCAGTACTGCGGCCTATGCAATTGCAGGTGATTACCTGTATAGAAAAGTGATAGGTTACTGGCAGGAAGGGTTAAATCCACTTCCACAAAACGGAGGGCTGAATTATAATAACCTTTCGTTTTTTTCAGCCAGCACAGGGTACATAGCTAAAGATAATAATCTCGGTATTTATAAAACTACCAATGGAGGTTCAAGCTGGGCGCTTATGAATGATACATTGCTGAATCCGGTATTAGCTGCTGACATGTATTTTATTAACGACAGTACCGGGTTTATAGCATCAAAATTCAGCTACTATGTTTTAAAAACAACAGATAATGGAATAACATGGGAGCTATGTAAAAAAAACAGCAACTTTCAAACAGTCAATTATGGTATGAACAGGTTGTTTTTCTTAAATAGCCAAACAGCTTGGGCAGGCGGAAGAGGTGAATATCTAATGATAACTACATCAGGTGGAAGCCCAACCATTCCTAAGGCCTTGTTCAGGATTGATACAACAAATCTTACAGCAAGTGGTAATGTAAACCTTACAAGTTTATCTAAACAGTATTATCAATACAAGTGGTATAAAAATGGCGTTTTAATAAGTACGTCTATAAATACTTCCTATGCTCATAATATTTTTGTTCAAAGAGATACTATTCAATTAGTAGTTGATAACGCTGTAGATAGTGATACGCTGGAACTTTACCAGGATTTTCCTATTCCTGTATTACCTCGCCCGGTTATCAGTTCTTTTACACCTACGTTTGGTATCAATGGAACATCGGTAACTATTTCCGGTACTGATTTTTTATATGCAACAGAAGTGCGTTTTGGTGGAGTTCCGGCATCGTCATTTGTAGTAAATTCTGCCAACAGCATTACTGCAGTTGTAGGAATGGGCACAAGTGGTGAGGTAAAAGTGGTTACGTATAATGGGAGGGACAGCCTTACTGGATTTGTACATAACGGACCTCCCGCTATTTCTTCATTTTATCCAAATGAAGGCGGTCCCGGAACTCCAATCAGCATCTTTGGTCTCAACTTTACAAACGTTTCGGCAGTTAGTTTCGGAGGAACTGCGGCTTTATCGTTCCAGGTTATTTCTCCTGTTTTAATAAAAGCATTTGTCAGCACAGGCAGTAGTGGTAATATTTCTGTTACTACAAATAATGGAAATATAATGGCTTCGGGTTTTACATTCATTCCCAGGCCAACTATTGATTCGTTATCTCCACAGGCCGGTCCTATTGGCACAGTCGTTTCTGTTTTCGGAACAAATTTCAGCAATCAGCCGGACAGCAATATTGTATTTTTTGGAGCTGCCAGGGCTATTGTTTTAACTGCCACTGCTACAAAACTAACTGTAAAGGTTCCGTTAGGCACAACTTATTCGCCGGTTACTGTTACAACCAAGGGTCTCACTGCTTTTCATAATAAGCCATTCCTTGTTACTTTTCCTGGTGGAGGATCTGTATTTTTACCAACCTCGTTTGCCAATAAAGTGGACGTTCCAGCAGGCTACAGTCCCTGGGATGTGAGAATTACAGATATTAATCGTGATGGCAGGCCCGACTTAGTTACAGGAATTGAAGATGGATATGTTTCGGCTAATAAAAATAACAGTGGAGCAGGAACCTTTGCATTTTCACCTTATGTTAATTTTCAGACGGGGGGAGCCGCTTATAACCTTGCCACAGGTGATTTAAACGGTGATGGTAAACCTGACGTTGTTTCAGCAAATAATACCGGAGGAAATGCCTCCATATTAAGGAATTTAAGTACCCTGAATAATATATCATTTGCCGGCAAGGTTGATCTTGCCATAGGCCATCAGGCCAGGAGTGCAGTTATTGCAGATTTTGATTTAGACGGGAAACCCGATATTGCAGTATCGAATAATGACGTGTATATTCCTAATTATTATATGGTTTCCATGTTCAGAAATACAGGGTATAAGGATACCATATATTTTGCATCAAAAATTGATATCCCAAGTAGTGGTATTGCTATCAAGTCTGCTGATTTTGATGGAGATGGTAAAACTGATATTGTTACAAATACCATTGCTGTTTTAAAGAATAATTCAACAATTGGTAATTTTTCATTTACACTTGATCTTGTTTCTTATGATGGAGATTACGAGGCTATTGCCATTGGTGATATAAATGGTGATAATAAACCCGACATAGTTGCAACTCAGAATACATCCAACTATATTGCGATATTTATCAACAATAGTACTACAGGTTTTATTTCATTCCTTCCTAAAATCATTTATACTGTAGGAAATCTTCCAAAGGGGATTGGCTTGGCAGATATGGATGGAGATGGGAAAATTGATATTGTATTAAATACAAACAACACTAATTCGATAAATGGTGAAAGAACATTGTTGCTAAAAAATACAACGGTTTCAGGTATTGTTTCTTTTGCATCGCAGGTTGAATATTACACTCCGGGTGTAAGAGCTGTTGAAATTGGAGACCTCGATATGGATGGCAAACCGGATATTGCCAGTAATTCAGGCTTCGGGTATATTTCAATTCTTCGAAATAAAGTAGGGGATTATATTGGTTTGTGCCCCGGGGGCAACACCACACTTCTCTCTAGTTTAAATGGCTTATCTTACCAATGGCAGTTTAGTACCGATAGCATTAACTTTAATAACGTAAGCAATAATACAAATTACAGCAATGTAAACACAAATGTACTAAGCCTTATGAATGTGCCGTCTAACTGGCATGGCTACCAATACCGGTGTGTTGTTGATGGCAACTATAGTGATAAATATACAATAGGATTTACGAATAGATGGACAGGATCGGCAAGTAATGCATGGGAAAACCCAGCTAACTGGAGTTGTGGATCAGTGCCCGATAGTAATACTGATGTTAAAATTCCGTCAGGAATAATTGTAATAAATTCAAATGTAATGATCAGGAGTTTCCAGGTAAATCCTGGGGTATCTGCAACTGTAAACGGTGGTTATACCTTAACTATAACGCATTAACCCAAAATACTTATGAATTGAAACTGACAGACAATAAAAATAAATGTATCATATTTTAAACCCAAATTTTGCAGTTGAAATCTGGGTTAAAAAAAAAGCCATAGTGATTTATTAAAAATCCCTCCATTTTTTTTGGAAGGATTCTGTTATCTGCGAAATCATATTAATCACCACAATCTGCGGTTATTATTTATGCTGCTCAATCTTTTTTACAAAATTTGACTTGGGTTGTGCGCCAACTAATTTATCAACTACCTGGCCTCCTTTTACAAAAAGGATAGCAGGAATACTGGTAATACCGTAGTTCATAGATATCTGCGGATTATTATCAACATTTACCTTACCTACATTTACCTTACCATCGTAATCTTTAGCCAATTCTTCAATTACCGGGCCTATTGCACGGCAAGGGCCACACCATTCTGCCCAAAAGTCTATAACCGATAATTTATCTGAGTCCAATACGTCTGTTTGAAAGTTTGCATCTGTGAATTCTTGTGCCATAATATTTATTTTTAAAAGTTTAATTTATTTGTGGATAGAGGGCAAAGTTAGTTCCAAATAGGTTAATGTGCTGTTATGACATATCCACAGGGTGTGATGAAATATTATTGGCATATTAATAGCCAATGTGGCTGAAAATACAGGCTGAATGTTTGCAATTGAAAAAAATGGAAATTATCTTTATTGACTAAAATAATTAACCATGTATCAAATCAGAGAAGTTTTCCAGGCAAAACCAGGAAAGGCAAAAGATCTTGTAAAAATGTTTAAACAAGCGGCCCCACATTTCGAAAAAACACAGGGAATGCTAAACGTTAAAGTGCTTACTGATATAGTAAGTACATACTGGACCGTAATTGTAGAATCGGAGACAGAAGATATCGGCGGCTTTTTTATTAATCTGCGTTCTGCCACCATGAGCGATGAATTAAAAGACATTATGAAAGGTTATATGGATTGTGTGGAAGGAGGACGGAGAGAGATTTTTATGATTGAATGAGGTGATGTTAGATGTTAGATGTACGATGTAAGAAGTACGATGTAAGAAGTGAGATGTGTGATGTACGACATCTTTTCCCATTCTGGCGTACATCGTACATCACACATCGAACATCAACCAGTAACCACACTCACTTCAATATCCTTATTTTCATTTAAATAAAAAGCCAGGTCATCATTCATCTGCACGCTTTTCTCCAAACTATACATACCCACTTTAAATTTATTACGGCTGTCAATTACATTGAATTTAATAGAAGTTTTACCAGGGTTTGCCTTTACATTCGCATCAATAAACTCAACCATCTCTTCATTAATAAATTGTGGTTCCACATCAATAATAACCTGTTTGGTTATAGTTGATTTAACGGTTTCAAGCAGGTGTAGTTTGCCGATTCCAAAATCATAATTCTCGCCATTATACCTTTTGCGGAAAGCCCCTTCAATCATTACAATTAAACCTTTTTCTAAATAATTATTGTATTTCACATAGTCTTCGCTCCATAGCATAAACTCGCCTTTGCCACTGTAATCTTCAATATTTAGTATGGCAAAATTTTTACCTGCTTTGGTTAACCGGTGCTGTACATCAACTACCAGCCCTGCCAGCCTGAAACTCTTTGCAGGATTGGGGTGTGTATTTACAGCAGCTTTAAATTCAACATAATCGGCCAGGGGCGTAATATTATAATGCCGCATTTCAAATTTGTAATTATCCAGCGGATGGCCACTCATAAACATACCGGTAACTTCTTTTTCATAATCAAGCTGCACCGCCAGCGGCCACGGTTCGCAAACCGATAATTTGGGTTGAACGATGTCTGGCATTTGCATATCGCCAAACAAGGTATTAGCCGAATTAGCATTTTGATTTTGAAAAACTGAACCGAATTTTAGTATTTTATCCAACCCCTGCACATCGCCAGGCGCCTGGTAAAAGTATTGGGCACGTGTAATTTCTTTAAAGCAATCAAAAGCACCGGAGTAAATTAAACTCTCTAATGATTTTTTTCCAGCATTGCGGTGATTCACCCTTTTTGCCAGATCGTAAATTGAACTATAAGGGCCATGTTTGGTTCTCTCTTCAATAATATTCTGAATGGCATTTTCGCCAACGCCTTTCAGTCCGCTGAAACCAAAACGTATTTCGCCTTTTGCATTTACGGCAAAGCCATTTTGCGATTCATTAATATCTGGCCCAAGCACTTTTAAACCCATGCGTTTACATTCTTCCATAAAGAAAGTGATCTTATCAATACTGCCAGCATGATTTAAAACCGCCGCCATATATTCACTCGGATAATGTGCTTTTAAATA
>JBKJLT010000328.1:0-12239 GCA_046596765.1 Ferruginibacter sp.
TATTGTTTTGCCAGTTCTTCCAGGTTTACAGAAGTGTGTAAGGCTAAATTTTGTGGCATTGTTTTTTTCCAGAGCATTAACCTTTCTGATGCCACCGGCATAGGAAAGTGAACTAGCGAATGAAAGCGGCGCAGGAAGGCATCATCAAGATTGCTTTTAAAATTAGATGCCAGTATAAGCAGGCCTGCATAATCTTCAACACGTTGCAACAGGTAACTTACTTCCTGATTGGCATATTTATCATGGGCACTGCTAACATTAGTACGTTTGCCAAACAAGGCATCTGCTTCATCAAAAAAAAGTATCCAGTCTTTTGTCTCCGCTTTTTTAAAAACAGTTTCCAGGTTTTTTTCTGTTTCGCCAATAAATTTTGAAACAATCTGCGACAGGTCAATCCTGTAAACATCTTTACCAAACTGTTTACCCAGCAAAGCGGTGGTAAGGGTTTTACCGGTACCGGACGGGCCGTAAAAAAGTACCCGATAGCCCGGTTTTATTTTTCTTCCAAGATTTGCGTCCTGCTGCACATGGTGATTAAACTTTAACCACACACTAATATCGTTAACCTGTTGTAACGTTTGCGGATGCAGCACCACATCATCCCAATCCATACTGGTTAAAATTCTTTTTGCAGGAAAATCCAAACCAAAACGTGGTGTTGTTTCTTTGTCAAATAATATCTTATCTACCCAATCCTGCGCCAGTATAATTCTGCCACTCATTTTAGGCTCGCCTTCTTTTACTGGCTCTAACCACAAAATATTATTTGTAAAGAAAAAATGTTCTTCGGCAAAATAGTTTTGTATGTCAAGGCGCTGCTGCATGTCCATTCCTCCAATTATAAACTGGGCCGTTTCACCGGTTGGCAGCATGCATCTCTGATTTGTACCTTTCACTCCGCCGAATTCAACAAAATCTCCTCCGGCAGGCAGGTGCTCCTGTATGATGGATTCAAAATAACCGGGACTGAGGTGTGGAACCAGCGCCAGCATTAATATTATCCACTCCTCCGTAGTTTTCAATTGCGGCAGTTTATTCTGCAATTCAGAATTAAACAGGCCGTCGTTAAACTGCTCTTCAATCCATTTATGAAAATTAACAGGCCTGCCCTCAAAATGCGCCTGTATGCGGTAAACGATAATCTTTCTTAAACCGGACAGGGCCGCTTCAAGTTCGGATGAGGAGGTACTATGTTGATGTAAGGCGTAAAGCATTTAAATTTAAGTTACAATTATTTTATGATTCGGGTGTACCAACCATATCAGTATTTGTATGGCTGTAGTCACTGAGAGCCGTGGAGTATGTTCTCATTTCCCTGTTAAAAGTTCTTACGGCTGCATTGTATTGCCGGATTGTAGCTGGCATATCCAACGTTATTTCCGGTAATGGATTATCCGCAATGTAGTCCTGATAATCCTGCCCATGCATGCTTTCGTGAAAACCGAGTGAAGTATCGCCTGCAGCACGATCTGCTGTTGTAGTGCCCCTCCCATACGCCGATGTATCGGATGCGGTTGCACTGATTCCAAAAAAAGTTTTGATGTATAATGTAAAAGTGAGTGACAAACCTGTAACCCTTCTGTTTCTGCCCCTGCCGGTGAAGGTTGGCGAAAGGCGTGGCCTCAGGTAAGACACGGTTAGAGCCCCCGATCGGTTTATGTTGTATCGGTGGCCGTGAAAGGAAGCCGATGTTCCCCTGCGCAGTGTTTGATCTGGCTCCACAACCACATTTACACTATTTATGGCAAATGTTGCCACGTGTGTACGGGGATTTATCACCGCATCATCAGGAACATGCGTGGATGTTCGCCTTTGTATATTTTCGTTGGCGGCCTGTGGCCGGTTCTGCATAACATGCGCCAATTCGTGTGCCATTAGTTTTTTGCCTTCGGCAGATTCAGTATTATATTGCCCCTTATTAAAAACAATATGATTGCCAATGGTATAAGCTTTCGCATTAACGTCTTTTGCCGATTCAGCAGCTTCCTGATCATTATGTATTTTCACATTACTGAAATCGTAACCTATACGCTGACTAAAAAAATGTTGTGCATATTTTGGCAATGAAACTGCCTTTACCCTGTAAGTTATTAATGTATGAGGCTGTTGTTTTGGTAGAACCACTGGAGTCAACTTCTTTTTTTTGAAGTTTTTTATCCTCTTCATTTTTATCTTCTTTTTTCATTACTTTTTTTATCTTCTTCCTTTTTTTCGGGAGTACGTTGCACTTTTTCTTCTTTGTCACGCTCAGCAGATTTTTCCCTTACGCCTGCAGACTGTGGAGTTAAAGCAACAGGCTTAAAGAAATTTTCCTGAGTAGTTTCGCCAAAGAACTTTTGCTCCTGGCGGTTATCTTTTTTAACCGAAGCGGTTTCTCTTGAAGCAGGGCGGCGGTAGCGGCGGTAGCCTGAATGTTTCATAATTAATTATTTTCGGTATGCCTTATCAATCATTCAATACTATAATTTTTACCTGGTTAGATTTTATAGATCTCAACTGAAGTTGTAAAATATATTCGCCCGGCACCGGAAACAACTGATCGCCCATTGTTGACCATGACATAGAGGCCTTTTCACCAGGTGGGAGAAAATACCAATTTGCCTTTCTGCGCCCATTTGTTATAGCGTGTCTCCAAACTTCCGATTCAATTCCATTAATTAATAAACTGGTAAAATAAAGGTCAGGTTCAATTATTGTTTTCCCTGAATTATTTGCATGGATGGAAATCTGAAACATATTTCTTTCTGAATAATTGAATTCAGTTGCCGATGTATGAAGCTCTAAAACCAGCTTTCTATTTTCTGTTGAATCTGACGGATGTTTTTCCTGATCATTCATACTATTAGAAGTTAAAAAAATCATTAAAAATAATTGTAACGACCGATTAATTGCGACAAGATAATAATTCATGCCGTAATATTTTTTTTAAGGTGTCCTGTCAACCTGAGCACCTCCTTTGGTTATCTCCGTTTTACCGGTAGCATCAAACATTTTAAAAGCCTGAATGACATCAGTGAATTTTTTTTCACCTGCCTCTGATCTTACTTTGAAATGATATGGAATAGACCAATCAAACGCTCCAACACTCCATGGACTTCGAAATCCAAAAAGAGCAGCTGTATCTAAAACTGAATCATCATTATTTTCTTTAACTGGCAGGAATGAGTCGCCGGAATTATGGAAAGGAGGAGCATGAGTTAAAAAATAACCTGAAATATTGGATGCTGGTCCAGAAACCTCTTTTATAGTAAAAATACGGTGCAACTTATCAATGCTTTCCAGCTACAACAATTACAATCTCTCCCTTCACAGTTTTAGTATTAAAATGGTCATGTACTTCCTGTAAAGTTCCCCTTGCATTTTCCTCAAATTTTTTGGTAAGCTCACGGCTAACACAGCATTGGCGGCCTGCGCCGAAGTATTGGATGAATTCATTTAAGGTTTTTACCAGCCGCATCGGGCTTTCATAAAAAACCATGGTACGCTCTTCTTCAGCGAGTTTTTTCATCATGGTTTGCCTGCCTTTTTTTGGCGGCAAAAAACCTTCAAAACAAAAACTGTTGGTTGGCAGACCACTGTTTACCAATGCAGGCACAAAGGCTGTGGCACCGGGTAAACATTCTACCTTAATATTGTTTTTAATGCACTCCCTTACCAACAAAAAAGCGGGGTCGCTAATGCCCGGCGTACCAGCATCGGTTAATAAGGCCATAGTTTTGCCGCCAGCCAGTTGCTCTGTTAAATGCGCCAGTATTTTATGTTCGTTATGCTGATGGTAAGGCGTGATGGGCTTTTGAATCTGGTAGTGGTTAAGTAATACAGATGAAGTACGGGTATCTTCAGCAAGAATAAGATCAACCGATTTTAAAATTTCTATTGCCCTGAAAGTTATATCGGCCAGGTTGCCGATTGGAGTTGGGATGAGGAATAATGACATAATGTGATAATGTGCTGATATCCTAATTCGATAATTGGCTAATTCCTTAAATTCTAAAATCTCTACTTACTCATAAATCTCTGAAGAGTTTAAAAAATTAGCACATCAGCAAATTAGCTAATTAACTAATTGAAATCTCATACACTTCCATCACCGGGTTTGCCAGTAATTTTTTTGCAGCATCGTCGGCAGATGCCAATGCATCTTCTTTATTATCGGCTTCTATTTGCAAATCAATGTGTTTACCAATCCGCACATCGGTAACATTGTTTAAACCTAAATTCTGTAAGCCGCCCATTACGGCTTTGCCTTGCGGGTCAAGTAAGTCTTTAAGCGGCATAACTTTTATCTGAACAGTAAATATCATGATTGTTTTTGTTTATAAAGCAAAGATAAAATAATGTAAACTATAAAAATAAGTGGCACTGCCAGCCAGTGAATCAATATGGCTGATAATATGGCTACAATCAACAAAATTATTTTAGGGATATTATTTTTTATGCTATAATCCTTAAACTTTAAAGCCATCAAAGGCAATTTAGAAACCATTAACCAGCTTACAACTAATATCACTGCGTACAAAACCCATTTATTGGTAAGCCATTCACTCACATCAATAAAACTATTGCTAAAATGAAGTATTAAAGGGAAAGATGCAATCAGCAGTCCGGCTGCTGGTATAGGCACACCCTTAAATCCATAAGATTGTGAATTATCCAGGTTAAATCTTGCCAAACGATAGGCTCCTGCGCAGGCTACCAAAAAAGCCGGTAGCAACCACGCTATGGAAGTTTCCAGTCCATTCTCTTCTTTAATAAAACTTATTCGGAGCAGTTGGTAAAGAATAACTGAAGGTGCCACACCAAAACTTACCACATCACTTAATGAATCAAGTTGCTTACCCATTTCAGAAGTGGCATTCATCAAGCGTGCAACAAAGCCATCTAAAAAATCAATAACTGCAGCCGCAAAAATAAAATAAGAAGCAATGGATATTTTTTCAGGAATGTTATAATGCGAGCTCAAATCATCGCCAACATAAATAGAAATATTTTCTGTTTGTAACGCAAACACAATAGCAATGCAGCCGAGGAAAAGATTTAGTAAAGTAAAGATGTTGGGAACTTGTTTTTGCAAAACTTAAAAATTTATGGCGGCTAATTCTTTACCTAATTTTTGTACTCCGTGCAATATACGCTTGGTTTGTAGCTCAGAGGGTTGTTTAATTCCTTTTGAATATTGTGCAAGCAGGCTTTGATTCATTCCAATGCGCTCTGATAATGCTTTTGCATTTATAACTTTATAAAATTCAAAAAAAGAAGGTAAATCTAATTTCAGTTTTACAGCATCTTCTTTAATTGGTGTTTTTTTGTTGTGCTTAAAGTACAGGTTTAGTGCATCTGTAATATTCTTTTTTATTTCCGGCAAACTATCTCCGGCAGTATAAACAGGAAATTTATCGGCTCCTGCCGAAAATCCTGTATTTGTTTTTTCTACTGTTACAATTATTTTAGCCATAATTATTTATTTTAATCCTGCCTGCTTCATTATTTTTTGTTGAAGCCCCTTACCAATTTCTTTACTGCCATGGTTGGGAACAGTAAGTTGTACTTCAGTATTGGGATGCTGCATAATTACATGGCTCCCGCTTTGTCTTACCTCAAACCATCCTTTACTTTTCAGCAGCCTTATAAATTCATTATACTTCATATAAAGGTAATAAATTTATTACTTCTTCATGTAAGCTTCAATCTCCTCCACAGTAATCGGAATGTTCTTCATCAAATCCTTATTCCCGTTTCTTGTTATCCAGAAATTATTTTCAATCCGGATACCCATTTGTTCTTCTTCAATATAAATACCGGGTTCAATAGTGAAGACCATACCGGCTTTTACCGGCGAAGTTCTTGTACCCAGGTCATGCACATCTATACCCAAATGATGAGAAATGCCATGGTATAAGTATTTGCGGTAAGCTCTGTTTTCCGGGTCTTCATTTTTTATATCGCTCTTTTTAAGCAATCCTATCTTTTGAAAAACCACTGTTGCTTCATCGCCGATTTTTTCGGTATAATCAACAATGCTGATACCGGGTTTTAAAATGCCGGCTGCGTATTGATGCAAATGCAAACAGGCATTGTAAACTGTTTTTTGCCTGCGGCCGAATTTTCCATTCACGGGAACGGTACGTGTAAGGTCGGCGCAGTAATAACCATACTCTGCACCAAAGTCCATTAATATCAATTCCCCATCTTTACACTCACGGCTGTTTTCAACATAATGCAATGTACGTGCCCTGTCGCCGCTGGCAATAATACTGCCATAGGCCGGCCCCGTGGCCCTTTGCGATAAAAATGAATGATAAACCTCTGCTTCAATTTCGTACTCCATAATGCCAGGCTGAATGATCTGCATTACCCTTCTGAAAGTGATATCGGTAATGTCAATTGCTTTTTGCATTACTTCAATTTCCAATGCAGTTTTAATGGCACGCAGGTCTTTCAAAATCCTTGCACTGCGTTTGTAATTATGCAGCGGATAATGTTGTTTCATTAACTCTGCATATCGGTAATCACGTACCGGAACCCAGTTAGCCTTACGATCATTTTCATTACTGTTTAAATAAATTGTATCCGCTAAATGTATCCAGCCCTGCAATAAAGCATCAACCGTATCTAACCATACAATTGTTTTTATGCCCGATGTGGCTGTGCCTTCATGGTCTCTTAACCGGTGCCCATCCCATTTTTCTTTTAAAGCATTGGGCCTTACCAATACCAATACTTCCCGGTATTTTGTATCCGGATTATCAGGAAATAAAATGAGCATAGTATCTTCCTGTTCAACACCGGTTAGCCAAAACAGATCGGAGTTTTGTATAAAGCGGTGCAACTGATCGCCATTGGTTGGCAGTTCATCATTGCTGTTAAAAATGGCAATGGAATTTTTTTCCATCCTGTCAATAAAACGCTTACGGTTTTCAACAAAAATTTCGGGGTTAAGTGGCAAATACTTCATGTTTGTTGTTTATGCTGCAATATACATTTTAATAGTTTCTTTATTTTCTATAAAAATACCTTTACAAAATAACCAATTGCATTTTCTATTCAAAAGACCCATATCAATGTTTTCAAAATAATCAGCCCTTTATTTAAATTATTTTAATAAATCATCCAATTAATTGATAATTATAAATACCAGTCCATTTTCAGCTTACTATTTTTAAATATACGTTGGTTGCAATACCTTTTTAAAAACACAATTGCATACCTTTGCGGTAACGATTGCGTAAACTTAAATTTAAACTTGCTATGTCAGTTCAAACTACAATTGCACCCCCATTGAATTTATTGAAAAAACTAGGACTAAACCCAACCAAAAATGTACATTATCAACTGGATCCGGAACAGTTAACAGAACAGGCCCTGCTACGCGGCGACGGGGTTTTAAACGATACCGGAGCCTTGGTAATAAACACCGGAAAATTTACCGGCCGCAGCCCTAAAGATAAGTTTACCGTAAAAGATGCGCTTACCGAAAACACAGTTCACTGGAATGATTTTAATATTCCTTTTGAAGAAAAAAACTTTTTTCAATTAAAAGAAAAAATGCTTGCGCATCTGAATGACAAAGAAATTTGGGTACGTGATTGCTACGCCTGTGCCGAAAAAGCTTACCAGTTGAGGTTAAGAGTGATAAATGAAAACCCATGGAGCAATTTATTTTGCTACAACATGTTTATCCGCCCAGAAGAAAAAAACCTGGAAAATTTTGAACCACATTGGCATGTAATACAGGCGCCAAGTTTTATGGCCGATCCTGCTGTGGATGGCACCCGTGCCGAAAACTTTGCCGTGATAAGCTTTACACACAAAACTATTTTAATTGGCGGTACCGGTTACACCGGCGAAATGAAGAAAGGGATTTTTACCATGCTGAATTATGTGTTGCCAACCAAGGCTCATGTATTAAGTATGCATTGCAGTGCCAACATGGGCAATGCAGGCGATACGGCTGTATTTTTTGGATTGAGTGGTACTGGTAAAACAACATTAAGTGCCGACCCTAACCGTAAACTGATTGGTGATGACGAGCATGGCTGGACCAAAGACAGCGTATTTAATTTTGAAGGTGGTTGCTATGCAAAATGTATTGACCTGAGTGAAGAGAAAGAACCGGAGATTTATCACGCCATTAAACCAGGTGCATTGGTTGAGAATATTACTTTTATTGAAGGCACTAATAAAATAGATTTCGGCAGTAAAAAAATTACAGAGAACACGAGGGTAAGTTATCCGTTAACTTTTATCAGCAATGCGCTTGAACCGTCAATAGGCAAAACGCCAAAAAATCTTTTCTTTTTAACATGCGATGCGTATGGAGTTTTACCTCCGATAAGCAAACTTACTGCAGGGCAGGCTATGTATCAGTTCATTAGTGGTTATACTGCAAAAGTTGCAGGTACCGAGGCTGGTGTTACTGAACCAAAGTCAACTTTCAGTGCATGTTTTGGTGCTCCGTTTTTACCATTGCACCCGGCGCAGTATGCCGAAATGCTGGGTAAAAAAATGAACGACCACAATGTAAATGTATGGATGATAAACACCGGCTGGAGTGGCGGGGGTTATGGTATTGGAAGCCGCATGAAATTGAGTTACACAAGAGCCATGATTACCGCTGCATTGGAAGGTAAATTAGATAATGCAACTTACGAGGCACATCCTGTTTTTGGAATGATGATGCCAACTGAATGCCCCGATGTACCAACAGAAATTTTAGACCCACGCAATACCTGGGCCGATAAAGATGCTTACGATGCGATGGCAAAAAACCTTGCCGGACAATTTGTGAAAAATTTTGAGAAATATGCAAGCGGTGCTAATGCAGAAATTTTAGCTGCTGCGCCAAAAGTTTAAAACCAATACAGACTAACAGCTTAACAAAGACCTCCTGAATTTTCGGGAGGTCTTTTATTTATAAAAATATAGCTGGCAATTATACTTTTTCTTTTTAAACTATAACAGTATCCAGGTCGGGCATCAGCACCTTGTCGCCTTCAATCATAAACGCCATTTTGTAATAATCAATATTTTCTGCCACCCATTTATCTTTTAGCTTCCATTCTCTAAAAATGTCGTTGCTTACCAATAAGCAGCCCTCCATTTTTACAAACTCAATCAAAAAAACATCAGCCGGTGTTTCTGCCGGTGCAATTCTGTATTCGCAAATCTTCTCCAGTTCTTCCATTCGTTCCTTATCTGTAAGCCGGTGGCGCAGGCTTGCATCTGCAATGATGATTATTTCTGTAAAACCCCGGGTGATAAGTTTGTTAACTACTTTTATCATGTTCACAACCATTGGTTTTGCCTTATCGTTCCCCATCGAAGCATGTGCTACATTAGAGCCATCCAGCACAACCTTACGCTGGTTAAGCTGTTTGGTTTCAAAGTATTCGCCTTCGCTATCATAGGTGCCAAACTTTTTTGCATTATCCTTTGCCCTTAAAAAATGTGTAATGTTCTGAGCTGTATATAGCGATCTGGTAAGCCACTCAGGAAACTCATTATTATCAGCATATTTATACAAATTAAGTGCCTGGGTAAAAAGCTCATTTAGTTTATTGATGGATACTTTTTTGCCCTGTGGCAGTTTGCTGATGACTGAAAGTAATAAGCGTTCATCATAATTTTCTAAAGATATTTCCAGTTGAGAGAGTTCCAGAAATTTATCAAGATCACTGATATCTCTTATTTTTTTTTCCATTGCTGCATAATAAAATTCGGCATCGGGAAATCCTTTGTGCAAACCATCTTCATAATCTGCATTGTTTTTATACCCTTTTTCTATTGCTGAGTTATAATGATGAGCATCTGTAAAGCCAAGATTGGATGCGTTTTTAAATTGATTATAATCTGTAAAACCTTTAGAAGAGGCATAGCTGTATAATAGATAAGGATTCGCAATTTCATCGCTGCCGGCAAAAAGAATTTTCTCATTTTTCATTTCTTTAAATTCCTGATATCCGGTAAGATAACCTTGTGATTTTATTTTTTCGAAAACCTTTATATCCGCAATGCCGGCTTCTTTTACCAATTGATAATCCTGGCAAGATGAATACCCCTTGCTTTTTGCTTCGTAAAATAGCACAGCATCCGAAAAGCCTGCTTTGGTTGATTCTTTATAATCTTCCATAGTATGATAGCCGGATGTGGGGTAGCCGATAAATATACCTTGCTGCATGCAGGCAAAATATTGTTGCTCATCTTTATTAATTATAAAAATAGTTTGTGCATTGCAGGATGTAACATAGCGAATGAATTCCTGCATGGTACTGAGTTGCAGCGACAGGCCCTGATTGGGCATATCTGCTTCAAAATATTTTATTATTACTTCTTGTTTCATTATTACAGATTTAATCTATTGAGAGTGTTTTTTTTAATGGCATTGGTTTTGCTTCTGTTATAGCAGTTGTTTCTATAACAGGCGTTTGTTTATTAAAAGTTGCAATTAATACCGGTACAAATTTGTTGCGCTCATCATCAGGAAGTTGATTTAAGATATCAATTGTTTCTTGCTGCGATGCTTTTATAAATTCGAAGTATTTAAAAACTAAATGATGTGGTATCATACCCAGGTATAGTTTACCTCCATTAACGTTAGGCTTTAATTTTTTATAGCTTTCAACAATGTCTGTTTTGTTTATATTCCCTTGCAACGAAGTTGCAGCATTAACTATATTGTTTTGTAAATAATTAAAAGCTTCAGCCGGGTTGGCATTCAATGCTCCAAATGTATTAACAGCCAGTTGAAAATGTTCTAAGCTCTCTTTTAACTCAAAGCGCAGCGTATTAAGATCGGCAACAGAAAAATTACTATAGTCAGGAAACGTAAATAATTCCTGCAAAAATCCTTTTTCTGAAAATGTATTTAATGGAGGTATTGCATTTTCTTCCGTATTAAATTCATTAGAAAAAAACAAATCAGTTAATAGAAAAATAAAGGTTCTTTCATTATCATCCTCATCAAGATTTAATGTTATTATATCACTTAATTTGTTGTACCCATCGGCGTCATTTTCGGCATTCCGGTAATGTATATAGTATTCGTTGTAAGATGAATTTTCTTCAATTGCTTTAAGATCAGTTAAACCTGCCTTTTGTATCATTGCCGCTATATTATCAACCAATATGTTGAACATACCATTTACATTCATTTCCAATTTTTTCTTTGCCACTATGAATTCTTTCTGGTTGCCTCTGGTCTTTTTATATACTTTCTGAAAGTCTTTGTATTGGGGGTATAATTGCACGCTATCTGGCTCATTATTCATGTTTTCGTCAATAAACTTCATTTTATACTCAAAACTTATGGTACGCAAGTCTTCGTTTAATGTATAATAGTTGGATATAGTTCCTGCTAATCTCAACCTTGCAGAAAGCAAGTAGCCCATGCGAATGGCAATACCTTTTGATTCCGGACTTACTGCATCTTCTAAAAAGCCAATAAATATTGTTTGCATGTAAACGTTTTTGGATTTTAGCAACGATGCTATAAATATATGAAAAAATATAAAGTTGGAAGATAGCAAGGCGGTAAAATAAACGCATTTTCCCAATTCGGGAACTTTGTTTATCTTTGACAAAACTCAGCGATTGAGAATCATTGCAAAAAAAATATTACGGGATTTTTGGGAGATACATCCAGACAGTGAACAGCAATTAAAAGCCTGGTATCAGGAAACTTCAAAAGCTGAATGGATAACTCCCAATCAAATCAAAAAAGAATATCCAAGTGCAAGCTTCTTAACTGATAACAGGGTTGTTTTCAATATAAAAGGCAATCATTACAGATTAATTATAAAAATCAGCTACGACTACCAAATGGTTTCGATAAGATTTATTGGAACACATGCTGAGTATGATAAAATAAACGCTAAAACAATTTAAAATGAACATCAAACTAATAAAGACAAAAAAAGATTACGAAGAAGCCTTAACAAGACTTGAAGTAATATTTGATGCGAAAAAAGGTACACCAAATGGCGATGAACTGGAATTGCTGGGAATGCTGGTTGACAATTACGAAAATGAAAAATTCCCCATTGGCTTTCCTGACCCGGTAGAAGCCATTAAATTCAGAATGGAACAATTAGGCTACACCCAAACAGACCTTGCAAATATAGTGGGACTAAAAAGCAGGGCCAGTGAAATACTAAACCGTAAAAGAAAACTTTCTCTTGAAATGATAAGGCAAATTCACGAACAATTAAATATACCGACGGAGGTTTTGATACAGGCTTATT
>JBKJLT010000293.1:0-10712 GCA_046596765.1 Ferruginibacter sp.
TCAAAATAACCAAAACTGTGGTTTACTTTTCCATTACCTGCACCAAGGGCATTTACATAATTGGCAAAGCCTGCTTTTGCAGTTCCTTCTAAAAATAAATGTTTCATAAAAAACCACCTGGCACCGCCTTCTACGCCAAAGCAATAACCCGCCACATGAAACCGGTTATCAACTCTTTCATTGCTGAGCGTAATATCTGTTTTAGGAAAAACAATACCAGCGCCCGCTTTCCATAAACCCGTTAAAACTGCCCGTTTTGCATTTCGCTTTAACTCATATTGCCGAACGTAATTGATCTGATAAAAATTAGCCCCGTTGGTATGCTCAAAATGCACCTGGTTAAAGGTAAATGAAGTGTCTTTATCAAAGTAATCTTTTCCAATATACCCCTTGGCACGAACGGTCTGGTTGTTGTAAATGATATATTTGGTATGATCAAAATTTATCTCAATCGCCTTTGTGTGTTTTTTATTTAAATAAAAACCAACCCGGTAATTATATTGCGGAATAGTAAATTCCAACGGCTTTTTAGTAATTCCGTCTAAATCACTCCTGTCGTGTGCCTTCGCTTTATAAATAGTAAAATTGTGGGGAACACCATTTACCACACTGTTAAAATGTATATTACTCTTTGTGTACCATTCAGTATTGTATCCCCATTGCAGGTACATACCGCTAAGCAGTCTGTTTTTTTTCTGTGCCGATGCAGTCAATACGAGGCTGCTAAATACAAGACAACCAATCAGGTTTTTCATTTGCTCTGTTTTCAAAAGAGTACAATCTCTTTATTTGCTTATTAATTTTTAATTCTTATTAATTTGTACAAATTTAAGTCATATAGGGAGACTTGAATAAACTCTTTTTTAAGCAGTAATTAACTATTGGTAAGTTAAGCATAAGTTGACAGGTTTCCCACAAAGCAACAAAGAGCACAAAGGTCTTTCTTGGTGTGCTTTGCGACTTTGGGGGAAAATTTTATTGCGTCTGAATAGAGTTAACATAACACTAGCATACACACTTATTGGCTGCAACAATAGCATAAAACTTTTTACCAGTCTGCTTTTGAGTCAGGTAAACAAACACACTTGTGCCATAATAGCCGGATTTTTCAATTGGATTGAGTTTTGCGATTGCTATTTAAAATCAATAAAAATGAGTTTACAAAATCTTACTATAAAATCGCAGGAAATATTACAGCAGGCACAGCAACTGGCCTTTACTGCCGTTAATGCAAATATTGAAACGGAGCACATACTAAAAGCTATGCTGAATGATAAAGATTCGCCTATTGAATATCTGCTTAAAAAAAATAACGTCAACGTTAATTATGTTGATGAAAAACTGGAAGCTGCCATACAAAAACTTCCTAAAGTTTCAGGCGGTGAGCCTGCACAATCATTGGGGCGTGATGCAAATAACGTTTTGTTACGTGCAACTGCAACCTTAAAAACATTCCAGGATGAATTTGTAAGTGTGGAACATTTATTGTTGGCTTTATTGCAGGGAAGCGACAATACTGCAAAGCTTTTGAAAGATGCAGGTTTAAACGAGAAGGGTTTGATTGCTGCGATTAAAGACCTGAAAAAAGGCTCAACAGTTTCATCACAAACTTCCGAAACACAATTTAATGCACTTAATAAATATGCAAAAAACCTGATTGAAATGGCGAGGGCCGGAAAACTTGATCCGGTAATTGGCAGGGATGAAGAGATCAGGAGAACCCTGCATATTTTATCGAGAAGAAGCAAGAATAATCCTATACTGGTGGGAGAGCCAGGTGTGGGTAAAACCGCCATAGCAGAAGGGTTGGCCATGCGTATTGTTAATGGCGATGTGCCTGAAAATTTAAAATCAAAAATTATTTATGCGCTCGACATGGGGCAGTTGATTGCAGGTGCAAAATATAAAGGTGAGTTTGAAGAGCGTTTAAAATCAGTAGTAAAAGAAGTAAGTACCAGCGATGGGCAGATCATTTTGTTCATTGATGAAATACATACTTTGGTTGGTGCCGGCGGTGGCGATGGAGCTATGGATGCCGCCAATATTTTAAAGCCTGCATTAGCACGTGGAGAATTAAGAGCCATTGGTGCAACTACATTAAGTGAGTATCAAAAATTCTTTGAAAAAGATAAGGCACTGGAACGCAGGTTTCAAAAAGTAATGATTGATGAACCAACTATTGAAGACGCCGTTTCAATTTTGAGGGGCTTGAAAGACAGGTACGAATCATATCACCATGTTTTAATAAAAGATGAAGCCATTATTGCTGCGGTTGAATTATCAAGCAGATATATAACGGATCGTTTTTTACCGGATAAGGCTATTGATCTTATTGATGAAAGTGCAGCCAAACTTCGTTTGGAAATGAACAGTATGCCTGAGGAACTTGATGAACTAGACAGAAAAATCCGTCAGTTGGAAATTGAACGGGAAGCTATAAAAAGAGAAAAGGATGAGCATAAATTAAAGCAGTTAAATACAGATATTTCCAACCTATCGGTTGAAAGGGATACGTTTAAAGCCAAATGGCAACAGGAAAAGGAAATTGTAGAAAAAATACAGAATGCCAAGGCTGCAATTGAAAATTTAAAACTGGTTGCAGATAAAGCTGAACGGGAAGGTGATTATGGCAAGGTTGCCGAAATTCGCTATGGCAAGGTGCAGGAGCAGGAAAAAATTGTGGTTGATTTTACTCAGCAATTAACCGACAGCACCGAAAAACGCCTGTTAAAAGAAGAAGTAGATGCAGAAGATATTGCAGAGAATGTGGCAAAAGCTACCGGCATACCGGTTATGAAAATGCTACAGAGCGAAAGGGTGAAATTGTTGCTTTTAGAAGACGAATTACATAAAAGGGTAGTGGGGCAGGAGGAAGCCATTGCCGCTGTTTCCGATGCAATACGCCGCAGCAGGGCCGGCCTGCAGGATCCCAAAAAACCTATTGGTTCCTTCATTTTTCTGGGAACTACAGGTGTTGGTAAGACAGAACTGGCAAAAGCACTGGCCGATTATCTTTTTGATGATGACAGTATGATGACCAGGATAGATATGAGCGAATACCAGGAAAAACACGCTGTCAGCAGGCTTCTGGGTGCTCCTCCGGGCTACATCGGATACGAAGAAGGAGGCCAGTTAACAGAGGCTGTCAGGCGTAAACCTTATAGTGTTATATTATTAGATGAAATTGAAAAGGCACATCCTGACGTTTTTAACGTACTTTTGCAGGTATTGGACGATGGAAGGCTCACTGACAACAAGGGTCGTATAGTTAACTTTAAAAATACGATCATCATTATGACTTCAAATATGGGCAGCCATATTATTCAGGATAATTTCGAAAATGTTACTGAAGACAATAAGGAAGAAGTAGTGGAAAGGACCAAAACCGAGGTTATGGCCCTGTTGCGGCAAACTATACGTCCTGAGTTCTTAAACAGGATTGATGAAGTAATTATGTTTCAGCCGTTGATGAAAAAAGAGATCAAAGGCATCATCAAAATGCAGTTAGACGGTTTGAAGCAGTTGGTTGCGCAAAACGGCATCAATTTACAATTCAGCGATTACGTACTGGACTTTTTAGCCGAAAACGGTTACGACCCTCAATTTGGAGCCAGGCCCTTAAAACGCCTTATCCAGAAGGAGATTGTAAATCAGCTCAGCAAGCGTATTCTGGCTGCCGATATTGATAAAACAAGGCCGGTTTTGGTTGATGTGTTTGATGGAACAGTGGTATTTAGAAATGAACCGGTTAAGGAATCTGCAAAAAAAGAAAAACAGCAATAAAAGGAATATACATTTATAACAGTTGTTTATACAACAGGTAAAAGACACACATACTATGGCAATGAAAGCAAAAGAAGTGGTAGAGATCATCCCACCAAAAGACATTTTTGTAGGCAACCCCGATGCAGCAGTAACCCTGATGGAATTTGGCGAATACGAAAGTGAAGATTGTGCAAAAGCAAATGAAGTAGTAAAGAAATTGCTGGAAGAATTTGATGGTAAAATCAGGTTTCAGTTCCGCCATTTTCCTTTAACAAGAATTCACCAGCGCTCTATGAAGGCAGGCGAGGCGGCTGTTGCAGCCTCTCAGGTGGGTAAATTTTGGGAAATGCACAATATTCTTTTTGATAACCGGCGCCAACTGGGTACCACCAGTTTAAAACTGTATTCACGGGAAGCAGGTATCAGCAACAAACATTTTCTGGAAGAATTAATTAACTCAACCTATGGCTGGCAGGTGCGTAACGACCTTAACGAAGGCATTGAAAAAGGGGTAAGGGATGTACCTGCGTTTTTCGTTAATGGCGAAATGGTTGCAGGCAAACCTACTTACGAAAACCTGAGCAAGGATATTAATGCTGCTTTGAAAAAAGTAAAGAAGAAAGTTGTAACCCCCGCAAAACTAAGGGCATAAAAAACAAAAAAAAACTTCAATGAAAATTGAAGTTTTTTTTTGGCAGTTGTCTGGCCACTATAAGGCTTTATAAATTAAAATATTTATTAAAAGTGGCTTGAAAACTAATGTGCAGTATATAAAATTGAATGAAAAAATTAATTTTTATATCAACAAAAAATCAGAAAATGACACCGGCCAAATTAAGCCGTAAAAATAAACATAGACAATTTTATAAATGGAAGCTTGAACGATTTGTCAATAATAAGGAAAGTGAAAACCAGTTTGATGTATTTCCAAGTACTGCAACTGGCATGGGTATTCAACATCATAAAGTTGAAATTTTATATGAATTAAATGGTCAGAATATTTTTGATTTTGAATATACACCACTCGAAAAGGACTATCTGTCAATCAACAACAACAAAAACGATGGCGATTATCTGAATCTTATTTTTTTAAATGGTAAGTGGGTTGAAGAATATTATGCATGTTTTTTCACTTCACCATTTGATGAATATGTACTCCTTAATACAGGGGAACTGGAATTTAATAATAGTGAGTTTGGGATATAAAAATTGAAAGATTAGAATTTGTTAGATTAAGTATGAAGTATTACAAACTATTCCACCTCCACATAATACTGCGCAAATTCTTTTCCGTTTACAAAAACCGTTACCGGGTACGAATTTGCATCCTGGAACTTGTAGCTAAAACTAAGCACCGTAGCCGAGTTGGAGTATTGGATTTCCTCCAGTTTATATTTTTTCTTTTCGCCCATACCCAGCTCAACTTTTGTTATGTTTTCTGTGCTTTTTACGGTAAAACTAAACTTCACCGCTTTATTAACTTTTGCATTTATTTTGCCATCACTCGGGCTGCATTTTTTTATTTCAAATTCTACAGCAGCAGTTTTTACAACCGGCATATCAAAAAAATCTTTTTTATTCTTTGGGGCACTGCCCAGTTTCCAGGCGTTGTTATCAGGAAAATGCTGCAGGTTAAAAGTAGCTTTGTCTGTAAAAAAATAGGCATCAGTATAAACCTTTGTAAATTCTTTCATATCGGCATTCAGATACCCACTGCCAAAAGCCGGGTCAACATAGTACCACTCTTCGGGGCTTTCGCCTAATTGTACCACAGCCCAGCTATGGTTAATTTCCTGGTCTTTTTCTCCAATTTGCTGCGTATTGTATTTTACAAAACCATCCACAGTAAGGCAGCGTATATCGGCACTGCTGCACATATCCTGAAAAAGGCTGGCAAAGCCAATACCCACAGCTTTGCGTGTGAGCAAAACTTCTGCAGGCGTATTTTTTGTGGTATTGTTACTACGGATAGCTTTAACGTCGTAATTTATATTGTGTGCAACCCAGTAGTAAATGGCCCTGGCCTTATCCATCTTATCGGTAAACTTATTACTTACCACATTGTTGATTGTGCCCATACTCATGTTCTCTAAGGGTCCAAGGCTTTTTACATAGGCATCAATTTTGGTAAAATCTCGTCCATTTGTTTGAGCCTGGGTGTTAAATGCTGCAAGTAAAAAAAATGCAGGTAATAGTTTTATAGTTAGGTTAATCATGCACTAAAATTACGTATCAAAAAGTTAATAAAATGGAAAAGCATTTTTGGGTGGGTCACCCCCAAAAGGGTGGCTCACCCCTTGGAGGCGGCCGGTAGGCTACGTCCATAATGGGTAAAAAATTTATTGCAGGAGTGAGCCACCCTTTAAGGGGTGACTCACTCTAAAGAACTTTGTTAGTGGGTGTTGTACCGCCATCCTGAATTGGAAAGCATTTTTTTTTGCCGGTAAGCCGGTAAGACGTGAAGAAAAAAGAAATTTGATTTCATTATTTACCGCCTTCCCGGCAAATATTTCGGTTACTATTTAAAATCAAAAAGGGTAGCGGTAAAAACACCCCTTTCCCGTGGTTTAAAAATTGCTTTCCAGTTACCAACATAGCGAATAAGGGATGGCACGAGATATTCACCAAATCTGGTCATCTCAACTTCCATCTGCACTTTAAAATCGTAAACACCGGCACTGTAGCTTAACAAATAATTGCGGGCAACTACTTCAAAAGTTTCATCATTAAACCAGGTAATCATTTCATCAACTACTACCTCGCTTTTATTTTCGGGTTTTACTTTTTGGGTAAAGATGTAACAACTGGTATTTTTAAACATGGCAATGTCAATATTCATATCGTATCTATCTGCAAGCTCATCATCATAAATGGCTGTTTTATTGCTGATGAACGGCAGGCCATTTATTCTTTTTCCGGGGTTGAAGAAAAGCATTTTCAACTGTTCTTTATTTTTCTCCAGGCCGGTTTTGCCTGCTGTGGAAAATTCCTTGCCGGTAACTATATTATCCTCGCCGCAAATGGTATCTTTCGTAAAAAAAAGTGAGGCGTACATTTTTGCAGTGTAATAATTAAATTCCCGGTTCTCATCATAAATATCACCGGTCACCTGTTTGTCCAATGTTTGCATGGTACGGCAATTATTGCTGCGTATCTGTTTGGTGGTGCTGTGCAGACCGGCTTTTATTTTACCATCCCCATCATTCATACGTATATCGTTAATAGCTGTAAAGCCCAGTATGTGCAGGTTTCGGAAGGCTTTGTAAAAACTGGTATCGCTTTTTATGCGGTTGATGAAGGTGGGAATGTTGAGCTTGTTATTTACCACCACTTCACTCAGTGTAATGGCTTTTTTGCCAACTGTAACAATGCTGTCATTTTTTTGCTGCGCAGATAAATGGAGAGTGCATAATAAACAAAAAAAAGCAGGCATGAAATTTTTCATGCCTGCAAGGTATTAAGAAAGTATTAAAATGATTCAGCCATTTACCCTTTATATACCGTTGGTTTAGCAACAGGTTTTGCTTGTTTGTTTTTAATACCGATTGTACTTTTTAGATAGGCCAACCGGTACCCGCCTACCGGCAGCTACCGTGTGTACACAAATACAAATGGAACACGGATGACACGGATCAGACGGATCTACAGGGTTTTATAATTGGTTAAACTGTTAACTAACCCAATGATCAGCTTTTAAGAATTGGGTAAACACAGATTATCCTGCTTCGCAGGATGGTGGATCAATGAAACAATCCAAATTTTTCTGCAAAGCAGAAAAAAATCTGTGTTTATCCGTTAAACCCGTGTACTGAGCCTGTCGAAGTATCTGTGTGCAAGTTCTTTCACATCGAAGATGTGTCACACACGGTAGCTACCGGCAGGCAGGTTTACCAAAAGCTTACGCTCAAAGCCCTAACACATCCCTTCGGTAATGAGCTTAGTCGAATTACGCTCAGGGTTCAGCCAACGCACATTGGCCTATTATGAAATTATATTTGGTATAACAGGAGGAGCAATGCTTCCATCAGTATCTGCAATTTTTTTATTAGCAGGATAAAAAAACAGGTATAATCTTTTGAATCATACCTGTAAATTATCAAATCATTTTTAAAAGACTGTTATGTTATTCTTTGCCTTTTGCTTTTTCCTTTAATAATTCAGCATTTACCTCTACCGGATTTCCAATGAGTGGCTTGGCTGCAGGAACGTTTTTGTCTTTAGCATTCTCTATCTTTTGAGCAGGAACTTCAACCGGTTTTGTATTATTTACTGGCTGCGGAGTTACATAGTGAATCTGTTTAGAAGGAGCAGGGGCAACTAATGCGTTATTGGTTGAATTGACGCTTCCACCGGCTTCTGTTTTTTTATCTACATGTTTTGCAGGTGCTAAATTCGGGTCTACAGAAGTGCCAGTGATAGCGGGCTGCCCGGCAACAGGAGCTTGTTTATTTGCAACTGTTCCCTGCGGAAACGGGTAAGGCTGGGCTGCTGCCGGGGCAGATACATTTGCCTGCTTTGTTAAAACCGGTGCCTGCTGCACATTTTGCTGCGCCGTTGCATGCGTATTGGTTACTGCGTTAGCTGCAGGAGCTTGTGTAGCAGCGGCTTTGTTTTCGGCAGCCTGCTTTTGTTTTAAGGCATCCTGTTGGGCCTTATATTGAGTATAAGGAATACCGTTGATAGTAAGTTCTTTTGGAACATCATTATTGGATGTTTTGCTGCTCTGGCCGAATGTTACCACCGCCAGTAATGCTAAAACATTCGTGAGGATCAATTTTTTCATGTTTGTGTTATTTATAGTTAATAATTTTAAATTACCTGCTTAAAAGTTTTACGTTGAATCTTGTTGATCTTCCTGAAAAAGTAAGGTTAACCGGGGCACCAGAATTCTGGAAAGCTCCTATCCTTACAACATCTCCGGCAGTTAGCTTAACATGATAATTGTTTGTGATCGTGGATGGAAAATTACCAGCACTTATTTGATTGGCATAGCTGGTAGATACTGTATTTCCGTTAACCTGTATATTTGTACCAATCAGGGTTGCCGCATTAGTGAATGCTGACCAGTCTACAGAAGCATTAATCTCATACAAACCTGTTACTGTAATAGTATATTCTCCTGTTACACCATTAAAGTTAGCACCTCCGTCTTCATAGATCACAGTGCTCCATGTATTAATAACTGTATTGACAGCATTGCCCGGAATTGATTGGGGAGCTGTAAGGTCTCTCAGGCTGATACCAACATTTGTTGTGATCAGGTCTTGCCAGGTTGCAACACCAGTAGCATTACTGGTTAATACCCTCCCTGCGGCCTGTGAGCCATTTGTAAGTTTAAAGCTACCATTCACATCCAGGGTAGCTACAGGATTAACCTGGTTAATACCCACGTTTCCATTTAAACCCAGTATTGTTAACGGCCTGTTACCCGAAGTATAATTGTTAATGTAAAAATCGTTGGCAGCATTCATAGCTATATCATACTTATAAACATTAGCTCTTGTAAACGATACGCCACCAACATTGGTGCCCACCTGGTTGATATTTGCCCAGGTATTGAAACCAGCATTTGAAACATAAAATATATCTACAGTTGGCGTAGTAGATCCTATTGAATGTGTACCGCCATTGTCAAAAGCCAGTGAATTGCCAAGGGTAGTTCCATCGGGTGTCCATTTAGGAACAAAGTTTAATGTGCCGGTTCCGCTTACCAGGCCTGCGCCTGCAGCGGTTTGCCAGTTGCCTGTTCCTTGCCCATCGGTGCTTACAAATAACCTGCCTGTAGCCGCAGTACCATCATTAATTCTTACTCTTCCATCAAACCAGCCGGCAATGTTAGTAGCACCATTAGCTGCCCGTGCATAAATACCAATGTTGGTACCTGCACTTGTGGCATCGGCCAGTAAGCCCCCTGCAAAATTCAAAGCTGCTGAACCACCCACAGCACCTACGATACCATTATTCTGATTAATGCCTCCATTGGCAAAACCAACAAGACCTGAATTATCCGTAATGCCTGCATTATTTTTTGAACCTATGATTGATGGGCTTGCTACATATCCATTGGGGATAGTGAATGCTGCAGAGCCGTCGCCCGTAATATGCATGCGGGCTGTTGGGTTATCGGTACTCACACCTACCCTGCCTGTTGCATCCTGCAGAACAACGCGGCTGCCGGTGGCGGGGCCCGGAGAACCCATTTCAAAAATCTCGAAATTATTATCGGTTGGGCGGTTGCGGATGTTCCACTGATTTACGCCTGCCTTCTGAAAACGCAATGCAGCATCTCCATCAGCAGCATCAACATCAACAACAGAAAAGTCGCTGCTTGATTTGCTGCGGATACCACTTGCACCGCTTAAGCCACCGGCGTGTAACACATCTAACTGATAAGAAGGGGCTGCTTGTGTAATACCTACATAACCAGTAACATTATTAATAGTTACGTTTACTGGTAAGCTATTGTTGCGTAAAATCTGGTAATCGTTACTGCCGGGTGCATTACGCACATTCCAACGGGTAGTACCTGCATTTTGGTAACGCAAAGCAGCATCGCCGTTTGCAGCATCCAGGTCAATAACCGAGTTAGTGGCAAGTGACCTTACACGCAAACCGTTAGCTCCGTTATGATTAACATCTAAAGCATAAGCAGGAGCAGCAGTACCAATGCCTACATTAAAGCCTGGTACAGAATTTATTGCTAATGGAGCCCATGCTGCAAGCGTACTGTTGTGGCCACCTATTTGAGCAACACTATTCAATTCTCCCATTATTACTGATGCATTGGTATTACCAAATGCAGCCCCTCCTTTCCAATTTGCAGGGCCACCACCAAAACCTCTTACCATTACAGTTTGTGCATCGGCAGTTGTTGGGCCTACAGATAATTGATGTTGTGGTGCAATTGTTCCAATACCCACATTGGTTCCATTATCAAATACTTGTGA
>JBKJLT010000138.1:0-9517 GCA_046596765.1 Ferruginibacter sp.
TTTTTGCACTGCGTTGTTGTGAGTGGCGCCTTTTTGGATTTGGCATATCGCTTAGTTTTTAATTTTTAATGATTATTTTTTACTTCTTTCTTTTTTTACTTTTTTAAACTGCTCCAGCCCTTTCCATAACTGGTTAGCATTGGTTTGTTCTTCTTTTACTTCCATGGCCTTCAATTTTTCCAGCACTTCTTTGTTGCATTGTGGGCCACCCATTTCTTCGGCACTGCACATTTTCTGCAGCGGAAAACTCAGCAGCACAAACTCATATATCCAGTTGCCAACATCAATATGGCTTTCGTTACGGGAAATATAAAATACGTCCGGGTCTTCTTCCTGCGTATTCATTTCATCAGGGTTATCTACCAGTTTAAGCAACATGTTAAACTCATCCCAGATGTCCATGCCCAGTGGGTTTCCGCACCGGTCGCAGGTAATATCTGCTTTACCGCCAATTTCAAACTTAAGCAGCATAAAACTGCTTTTTTTATCAAGCTGAAGCTTTATGTTTGCCTGGCAATTGGTAAAATCAGGTTCACCTTTTTCAACAAAGAACTTGTCATCCACTACGTAGTTAAACTCATGAACTCCCTGCTTTAACCCTACAAATGCAATCTCAAATGTCCGTTTACCCGCCATGTGTCTGGTTTAAAGGACGGCAAAGGTAAGGTAATATTTGCAATTTTTAGGTTGAAAAATAGATTTTATATGCTTTACTGGTAATGATTAATTTTAGGGCGATATGAAAATGAAAAAATCGCTGATTTTTACTCTTGTTTTAGTAGTAATTGCTGCTTTTATTCATATTTACGCAAATGATTCCACACGTGTGGAAAACCAGTATTCCACCGGTTTTTACCCCGCTTTTAGCCACATTTTGCGCTATATTTTTGGCTGGCTGCCGTTTAGTATTGGCGATGTTTTATATGGAGTGGTTATTTTATGGTTGATATTGAAATTGGTAAAGGGTATTAGAGCCATCTTTAAAAAGAAGGCCCCTCTTGAACTTCGTTCGTTCCCTTATCAGGTTAATCAGCCGCATGGCGGAGAGGAAATGGAGAAGAACATAGCGAAATTTGTTGGGCGGATTAAGTTAAAAAGTAAGGGACAAGGATTTTTGAAAGTCTTCCGTATTTTACTTGTTACCTATATCGTTTTTAACCTGTTTTGGGGTATTAATTACAACCGCAGGGGCATTGCCAGCCAACTACAGTTAAAAATGGAAAAGTATAAACCCGAAGACCTGAAAATGATAAATGCCTTACTCGTTGAAAAAGTGAATGCATCAAAACAGGCGTTGGGAAATCAGCATTTTATTTATCCTGCTAACCGGCAATTATTTTTAAAAGTAAAACAGGCTTATATAGAGGCCGAAAAGATTTACCCGTTCTTAAAATATAAACCCGTTTCGCTAAAGCCGTCTTTATGGAGCTGGCTTGGTAACTACATGGGTTTTACGGGTTATTACAATCCTTTTACCGGCGAGGCCCAGGTAAATACTTTGGTGCCCAAATTTTTACAACCATTTACAAGCTGTCATGAAGTTGCCCACCAGCTTGGTTATGCCAAAGAGATGGAAGCTAATTTTGTGGGATTTCTTTCTGCCACTGCATCAAAAGATACGCTGTTACATTATTCTGTTTACTTAGATATGTTTATGTACAGCAACCGCAATCTTTATGCAACCGATTCTGTTGCGGCCAATGAATACCGTAAGCAATTATCGCCGCCAGTAATAGAGGATATGAAAGCATGGAGGGATTTTTACAAAAAACATAAGAACCCTATTGAACCGGTTTGGAGATGGATATATGGTAAGTACCTGCAGGGAAACCAGCAGCCACAGGGCGTTTTAAGTTATGATGAAGTAACTGGCTTTATTATTGCGTATTATAAAAAATATGGGAAAATATAAAAGAATCAAGAATCAAGAAGCAAGTATCAAGAATTAAGAATCAAGAAGCAAGGATTAGGGAATAGATATCCGGGATTTAATCCTTTGCTATCGAACTTTATTTATAAACGCTTGTTGATATTTTATGAAACTATTTATTTCTATACTTATCCCATTATTGGTTGGGGCCATTTCCGGTTATTTTACAACTTCGGGTGTTGATGGCTGGTATGCATTAGCCAACAAGCCCTGGTTTAATCCACCCAACTGGATATTTGCACCGGTATGGACAACGCTTTATGTATTGATGGGTATTGCCTTGTTTTTGGTTTTGAAATCTGATGCAGCACGTGCAGTAAAGCAGGCAGCAATAGCATTGTTTGCTATTCAGTTAACATTGAATTTCTTTTGGTCAATTATCTTTTTTAAACTTCAGCAACCTGGCTGGGCCTTTGCCGAAATTATTTTAATGTGGGTAACGATACTGCTGACCATATTGTGGTTTGGTAAAATTTCTGCAACGGCAGCATGGCTGCTGGTTCCCTATATCTGCTGGGTAAGTTTTGCTTCGGTATTAAATTACAGCATCTGGCAGCTCAATTAAATTTTACCTTACTTCTAAAAACAGGATCGGCAATAAACTGAGCTTCAAAAGCGGGTTGCCAGTCTTCTATTTTTTTTTCTTCGACGGGCGACAGGTCGTTAAAAAAAATGGCAGATTCAATCCGGGTTTTATCTTTTTGAGTAAAATACATAACCCGTGTAAAAATATAAGCTGTTTTACCGGTTTTAGCGCCGTAATGTTTATACAGTTTTTGGTTCTCTTTTTTCTCCATCGGGTATTCAAGTATTTCGCCAATCGGAAAAAAGACATCTTCATCAATCACTTCCCTGTTATTTAAAGCCTGGGCAACCATCACATATTCTTTAGTGGTGGAAGCAGGCAGGTTTTCGTTCCACATTTTCAGCAGTTTAACAGAAAACCTTTCTGCGTTAAAAGTTTCTTTAAAAGTGCTGTCCTTTTTCAGGTCGAGATGATTGTAGTACGCCTCCATGCTGTATTTCTTATCAGAATATTTACTCAGCGTTTTAAGCAGTTTATCTTCCGAAGATTTCTTTGGTATATGATAGGTGAAGAGTGAACCGGCAAACGGGTAAATAGCTGTATGTTGTTTTAATTTAAACAGGGCTATATTGTCTTTCACACTGTCAAAACCCAACAGGTCCATTAAATAATCGGCATTGGTATAACTGCCAAACATGATCATGCCCCTGGCAACATCAACCAATTTAACAGCGCCATTCTTAATTTCGTTGTTAGCCTTTGCATATTCAAGCCAGGAGGAGTGGGCTGCACTGTCTATAAAAGGGATATAAAATTTTTCCAGTTCTTCCAGGTTTACGTAAGCGTTTTCGTTTATCATTTCGTGGGTTGACTGCTGCGCAAACTCAATGGCAACAAGCATGGTAACAGTACTCGCCAATGGCATCAGTTTGTTTTCGTTAAGGCGGGCAATAACGGTATCGTTTCGGGTAATATAAACTGAAGATCTTGTGGGGTTGGCTTTTATAAAATTAAAAAAAGAATCGGCTTTAACGGGGTCTAACTGCGCTATTGCACCGTTGCATAATAAAATAACAAGCATTAAAATAAGCCATCCGCATTTTGTACTCCGCAAATAAAATTGTTTCATAGTACGTTATTTGTAAAGCAAAATACAAATTTTTGGCGTTAAAACTTATTCTTCCACATCATGCTTTCAACCGGCTTGTTGTGCTGGCCACTGTATTTTGCATTTTTTTTCTCGTTGTACTTCACTTCTATTTCACCATCCACCGGAAAATAGATTAACTGCCCGATGGGCATACCGGCATAAATTTTTACCGGTTGTTTTACAGATATTTCCAAAGTCCAGTTACCGCAAAAGCCCACATCGCCTTTGCCGGCTGTGGCGTGTATATCAATACCCAGCCGACCTGTGCTTGATTTGCCTTCCAGAAAAGGAACATGGGCATGAGTTTCGGTGTATTCATCCGTTACTCCCAGGTAAAATTCATGCGGGTGTAAAACAAAGCCTTCTTCCGGAATATCAAAATGTTCAATTTCATTGTGGGCTTTCGCATCCAGTTCCTTGTTTATGTATTTAGCAAGATGCTTACCCAGGTGTACATCGTAACTGTTGCTGCCAAGGCATTCACGGTCGTAGGGTACAATTTTGATGGTGCCTTTTTCAATTTCTTCTAAAATGCGGGTGTCGCTTAAGATCATTGTTAATTTGTTATTTGGTTTACCGGCTGATTGGTTATTTTGCGTAAAAAATAACTGATTCGCAAATATTCAATCAAAAATCTGCAATCCCCGCCTGACCACAAAATAAAATATTTTTGGAGTCGGGCAGGAAAAATCTAAAATTGTTTTAATGCCTTTGGTTTATCAACAAAATATTAACGCATCCACCAAAATGGCGGTGTGGCATATTGCCGAGCCGGAAGATTTTTTCCTGGCAAGCGTGCCCGTTCAGCGGGAGATAAAGCACTGGCATAAACGGTTACAGCACCTTGCTGGGCGGTTGTTGTTAAAGAAAATGTATCCCGATTTTCCGGTTGAAATGATATTGATTGCAGATACCAAAAAACCCTTCCTGGAAAACGAACCTTTTCATTTCTCCATTTCGCATTGTGGAGATTATGCAGCAGCTATTGTAAGTAAAACACACAGGGTAGGAGTTGATGCGGAATTACTGAACACAAAAATTGAGCGGATACAGCATAAGTTTACAGATGAGGAAGAGTTAAAAATATTTGCACAGCATCCTTCGGGCAATATTCAATCTTCAATACCTGCCCGTCCGGCAGGCGGGTTCAATATTCAATATTTAACCTTATGCTGGAGCATTAAAGAATCGGTTTTTAAATGGTGGGGCAGGGGCGAAGTAGATTTTAAAAAAGATATTGTTTTAAAATCAATAACCGGCATAGCTGAGCAGGGCGTGGTGCATTGTGTTTTTAAAAACGAATTCGCACTCCATATTCATTACCTGTTTTTTAACAATAATTATTTAACCTGGGTTTTAACGAATCATTAATCTAAAAGTTCTGTATCTCCATCCAGCAAGGGTATATCGCCAATCGAAGCCCCCGCAATTCCTTTTACCGAACCATACATACCACTGGTGCTTATCAAAACTTTTTTCAGTTGTTTTTCACGTTCCTTCCATATTTTTTCCATTTGTATGCGCTCTTTGGTAATGCCCTGTTTCATGGCCATAAAGCCTTCCATAATCGCTTCTACCTGGCCACGAAATTCATTGCCGGTAAGGTAATCGTACAGCATCTGCATTTTATCGCCTTTACCTTCCTGAGCTTTATTGGCTTCGTACACTTTAATAATACCATTGCGCAGCAAATGAGCCACACTGTTAACTTCGGTAAAACTGCAAAGCCAAACGCCATCTTTTTCACCAAACCTGTCAATATTTTTTGGAAAAGCCTGTGTTACCAGTATGGCAGCATCTGCACCCTTGTTACGTTTATCACTTTTAAGTTTATCAACCCAACTATTACTCCATGCCTTGGTGCGTTTGCTTTCGTAAATTATTTTACCACAAACCGTACCTGCGCTGTTGCGGATTATCTGCATACAATCTGCTCCTTCAACCCCTTTCCCAACTTCTTCAATAATATCAAACGGAAAATTTTCTTTCAAAATTTCTTCCAGTAAAATTTCCTGGCTTTCGCCCTGGCGCTGCATAGAACTCTGCTCTGCCCTGCGTTTCATTTCATCAGCCAGTTTTTTTTGTTCATCAAGTTGCAGCTCCAACTCCTTAACTTTAAGCTGGTACGTAGTTTCTTTTAAATTGTTCTTTTCCGTTTCCTGGGTTCTTATCTGATCAGCAATCACGGTTCGCTCTTGCTGCATTTTCTTTTGAAGTGTTATTTCAAGTTCGGCTTCTTTATTTTTTAACTGCTGTTCTTTTTGCAGAAATTCTAGTTCTTTTTTTCTTGCCTCCTTCAGTTTTTCCTCAGTTTCAGCATTGTTATTTTCAAGCATACGGAGTTTATTCTCATAATCAGCAGCAATAGTTTTTCTCAACTGTTCCTGTATCTCTGTTTCCAGTTTTTGTTTTTCCTGCTGAAGTTTTTGCGCAAATATTTCGTTTTCATTTTTCTTTTTTTCTTCGAAAAGAACCTGGTCGGCCAGTAATTTTCTTTTTTCTTCTTCCACCTTATTTAAAGACTGATGTAATTTATCCTGGTATTGCTGTTGCAATTTTTGCTCTATATCCGCAGCCAATACATTTTCCACATCTATTATTGTTCCGCAATTGGGGCATTTAATATCGTTTGCCATTTGTTATCTGTTTTATATCAGTACAAATTAATTGATAATATTCCGTTTAATGTAGAAATTTATGAAGCAAGCGTAAAAAAGTTTTTTTAAAAAGTTAAATCCATGTGAAAGAATAATTACGTAGCTGATATGCATGCCAATTCTAACCTTATAAAAAACTACTACTTCAGTCCTTTCTCAACCATACATGAAAATTTACAATCACTTTTAAATTTTAAAATGTATGAAGCAAAAAATTTATGCGGCAATCATGTTGGTTGCCATGTTCGTCAACACGTTTCCGGTATGGGCATCAAGCCACCGGGAAGCACCCATGATAGCAGATGATCCGATGGCTGATAATACGGATGTGTATGCTTTCAAAAGCCCATCCGACCCTAATAAAATTATCCTTATTGCCAACTACATTCCCTTTCAATTACCCCAGGGAGGGCCTAACTTCAGCCATTTTAGCGAAAATGTACGTTACGAAATTCATGTAGATAATAATATTGCAACCAAAGGCGATGATATTATTTATCGTTTCAGCTTCAGCCGTAAAAATGAAGATCCCTCTACTTTTTTCAATATCCGTTTGGGAAAAGAGAACCTGAAAACAACCTATACTTTAGAAAGAAGTATGGATGGTGGAAAAAAATTCAGCACCATAATTACCAATGGCATTGTGCCACCACCAAATATTGGCGACCGGTCAATTAAATCTGGTGTTGGCTTAGGTGCACCTAGTTATGAAGCTTTAATGACTGCTGCCATTAAAACAGCCGGTACAGGCGAAAGAGTTTTTTGTGGGCCCGTTGATGATCCGTTCTTTGTTGACCTTGGGGGAATTTTTGACCTGGGAGATGCCCCACGTCAGGGCCCAACACAACCACAGGATGGTTTAAAATGTTTAAATGTTTCAACCATTGCTATTGAAGTGGATGTTAAAACTTTACAGAAAGAAAATAAAATGGTTGGCCAGGCTGCTAACATTCTCGACCCAAATTATGTAATTGGTGTTTGGGCATCTGCCAGCCGTCAAAAAATCAGCGTGTTAAATGAAGTATCTAAAAAAGATAAAGATGATGATTACAGTAAAGATGATGATAGTCCTGCTGAAACACATTCTGGTCCGTGGATACAGGTTTCAAGATTAGGCATGCCATTAACCAACGAAGCAGTAATTCCGGTTGGTGATAAAGATCTTTGGAACAGGTTAACGCCTTACCAGGATTTATCAAGATTAAGCAGGTTTGGTAATTATTTTTATAATCCCGAATTGGCTCTGTATATGGATGATGCACAGTTTGGTGGCGCAGTGCCGGCCTTTGCTCCATTGCGGATTCAGAAAAATTCTTTGGGTGCTTTTGGATTTGGAAACGGACAAAATGGCCTCTATGGTTTAAAAGGAAATGCAGCATTAAACGGAACCGCTTTGAGCGAAGCTAATTTTGGAGGCCTGTTATTACCGGGCCCCAATAAACCAAGATCGGTTGATCTCTGGCCAATCTTTCACACAGGTGTTCCTAATTTAAAGCCTTACCAATTGGCAACAGGTAAACCAGCTGGTAATCCGCTTGCTGCCGGAAAACCCTTTATCAGTAATTTTTTACCAAATGGTGGCGATATGTTGCGTCTGAATATGGCAGTGCCAGCTACACTACGTAACTCTGCCGACTTTAGTTCAGAAGGTTTGGTGCAGGCAGCCGTATTGGGATTGCTGGATTCAAGATTTAATACAAACACCAATATCCAGTCTATACCAAACATGGATGGCTTCCCCAACGGAAGAAGATTGGAAGATGATGTAACCAGAATTGAGTTGCAGGCAGTTAGTGGAGTTGTATTAGCGGCTATTGGTTTGTGGTACGATGATTATGATCCCAATTCAAGCCCAAGTCCGGTTACACAACAACTTTTAAATGTCGTAACCTACAACACAGGTGTTGGCCAAAATGATATTGCATTTAAAACTTCCTTCCCGTACGAACAAACCCCATGGGCAGGAACACATAATTGCGATTGTAATCCTCCATCATTTTCAAAAGGATCAAACGCACTCACGAATTACAGCCAGCCAAATATTAATAAAGGCTTTGGGTCATTGATTGCAGTACCGGAAATTGTTATGAAAACTTCGCCCAATCCATTTGTAGAAAGCACCACCATACAATATCAGTTAAAAACACCTGCAAATGTAAACATAGCCGTTTATGATGTGCAGGGAGTTGAGATAAAAGTATTGGTGAATAAAAGACAGGATACAGGCAGTTATACCGAAACCTTTGATGCCAAAGGATTAGGAGCAGGTGTATATTTTATAAAAGTGGCTAAGGATGGTGTTGTTAAACAAACACTACGTGTGGTAAAAGGATAGACTTACATTAAAGAGGTTGCAAATGAGCAAGGCATGATGTGAAATTTGCAACCTCTTTTTAAAAGAAATAAAAAAGCTTTAAACTCATAACAACATGAAAAAAAAATATTGGCAAACCATTTTGATATTGTTTTTTATATCTGCTGTTGGTTTTGTGGTTATAAAGAATAAAGATACATGGCAGGCAGGCGATAACTCCGTTTATAACCTGCAGCCGCGTAAAGGAAATAATAATAGTACAGAATGGTTAGCTGCAAAGCAAAATGTAGAGAAACTACAGGCAAAAATAAAAGCAAATCCGGATGACATCAGGTCGCTGCTGGCCCTGACTAACGCATACATTACAGAATCAAGGATTAGTGGCAATATTGCTTATTATGATAAAGCAGCTTTGCACACTATTGAAATCATTTTAAATAAAAAGCCTGATAATTATGAAGCATTGATGTTAAAATCTTTGTTGCAATTATCTCAACATCATTTTGCTGATGGTCTGGCTACTGCACAAAAAGCTGTAAGTATAGATTCGAACAGCGCTTTTGTTTATGGTTTACTTTTAGATGCCAATGTTGAAATGGGAAATTATATTGAAGCAGTTGATGCTGCTGATAAAATGGTTTCCATCAGGCCCGATCTACGGTCTTATTCACGCATTGCATACTTACGAGAAATTCATGGTGATTATCCCGGTGCTGTTGACGCCATGAAACTTGCTGTGCAGGCTGGCATACCGGCAGAGGAAGCAACAGAGTGGTGCAGGGTGCAGCTTGGCAGGTTATATGAGCTTGTGGGAGAAATTGACAAAGCAAAATTTCAATATAATATATCGTTAGCCGCAAGGCCCGGCTATGCTTATGCATTGGCAGGATTAGGCAGGCTTGCATCATTTGATAAAAAATACGACAGTGCTGTTTATTAT
>JBKJLT010000308.1:0-4815 GCA_046596765.1 Ferruginibacter sp.
CCAATTAAAACAACCAGCCATACTGCCACAAAAACTTTACTGGCCGGTATGCCCCAGGCAATGGGTATTGTTTTGCATCCGTATTTTTTATCGCCTTCCATATCTTCCATATCCTTAACCACTTCCCTAATCAGCGAAATAACAAAAGCAAAACCGGCGTATAAAAAACTGATACGCATAAAACGACGCAATATAGCCTGCACTTCAAATGGCTCATATCCTGCGAAGCTTAAAGTGCGGTAGTAACAGAGAAAGCAAACAAAAATCACCCATGCAGTTAGTAGTGAAATCAAAATGTTACCCACCAGTAATTTCTTTTTTAAACTGATACTGTATGCAAATAATAAGAACACACAAATAGTATTTGAAAAACCCAACCAGAAAACCGGTGTTTGCGAATCAACATAAAAACCAATAAGTATAGCTGCTACAGAAAATGCTATATGCATTACAATCGCCCATCGCCTTTTAATCAGCTTATCAATAATCTTCTTTTCAGGTTTGTTTATTTCATCAATATTGCGATCAAAATAATCATTAATGATATTACCGGCAGCGGCAATTAGCAATGAAGAAATAATAAGTAGTAAATAATGGAGGGGTCTAAAAGAACTATGTATCCAAACTTCATCACCATTATAAAGCGGAATAATTGAAAAATAAAACAACAACTGTGTTATGGCAATCATAACCAGGTTAGGCAGTCGTACCAGTCTTAAAAAAGCGGTAATTAATTTCATGAAAAGATTGTGAAAGCGAAAATAAGCATTGAAGCTGTAAAATGAGGATTTACCTTGAACACACATCTGTATCTAAATCCCAATGGCCATTCAGTTTTAAAACCTTTTCAATTACATCTCTTACACAGCCCTTTCCACCTATAACCGGTGAAATGTATAGAGATACCTGTTTTATTTCAGCAACGGCATCGGCCGGGCAACAAGGCAAACCCGTTAACTGCATGGGAACATAATCGGGTATATCATCTCCCATAAACAAAATTTCATCCCAATTAAGCTGATGATCTGCAACATACTCTATCAGTTTTTCCTTCTTGTTATCTACTTTTAAAAAGCAATCTTCTACACCAAGCTTTTCTAATCTTGCTCTTACAGCTTCTGAAGTTCCGCCAGAAATAATTACAACACGGTATCCCTTTTTTACTGCCAGTTGCAAAGCAAAGCCATCCTTAATATTCATCAGCCTGGCCATCTGCCCATCATTCAAAATAAGCAACGACCCTTCGGTAAGCACACCGTCAACATCAAACACAAAGGTTTTTATGGCTTTAAATTTTTCGAGAACGCTCATTTTAATTGTTTAGGGGTTTGGAAGTTTAGGAGTTTAGGCGTTTGGAAGTTTAGGAGTTTAGGGGTTTAGGAGTTTAGAGGTACATGCAAACATAACTAAACCTCTAAACTCCTAAACCTCTAAACTATTTTTGATTATCCCTCCACTCATACACCCAACTGCTTTGTATCATTTCCAGGTGGCCCTCGTTACTGTCTTCAGCCTTGCCTTCAAAGCGTGGAATTTCCAAAACCCATTTTAAGAGGTCGGTGAAACGGATGCGGTAAATTTTGCTTTCGGTAAAATCATCACCAAAGCGTTCGTATAATTTCATGGCAATATCTTCGTAATCGTTCCAGTTTATGGGGGGTTCAAAGGTCATAAGTTGTTGATATGCAAATTTGCAAATGTGCTGATCTGCAAATTCCGGTTTAAAATTTTTTAATTATTTCTTGCTGCTCATTTTGCAAATTTGCTCATTTGCCTTTTTGCCCATTTGCTCTATTCTCCCAAAAACTGTGTCTGGTCGGGCAAAGTAACAGTAATATTTCCACTCCCATCCTGCAACACACACTGGCAACCCAAGCGTGAATTTATTCTTGGATTTACAGCCCGGTCTATAAAATCTTCCTCTTTATCACTTAACTCTTCTACAAAAGTATCTCCCTCGTTTACATAAATGTGGCATGTACTGCATGCGCAAACCCCGCCACAGTTATGGTGCAAATCAATATCATTTTTTAAAGCTACCTCTAAAATAGACTGGTCGGGTTCAATTCCGGATAAAGTTATGGGTTCAAGGCCCTTTTGTTCAAACCTGAAAGTTATATCATACATAATCGTGCAAATTTCGGGTTGCAAACCTACTTTAAATTACCAATTAAGGAAAATATAAGTTGTGTTATGTATCTTTTAAGTTTGAAATGTAAAAAGCTTTTGCTATTTTTCATTTTTAACAATAAGCTGCTGAACCATGACTATAAAGACAACAATTTTATTTTCCAATGCAATATTTTTTACAGCCATCTTACTGGTTTCCTGTGGGGGCGATAAAAAACAAGAACCACCCAAGCCTGAAAAAGGCCGCATAAAAACTGAAGTTAAAAAGGGAACTGAAACCAAGGTTCAGCGCCCTCCTATTATAAATATAGTGGATACCGTGGCACCAAAAATGACTGTAATTTACTGTAACGACAGCGCTGCAACCTTTGATCGTATAGCTTTAAAGCTTGGTAAAATATACGGAACAACCCTGCCTGAATACATAAAAAAGAATAACCTTAAAACTGCGGGTGCCCCCATGGCATGGTACAAAAAACAAAAGGCACCCTTCTTTTTTGAAGCTGGTATACCGGTTAATAAAGCGGCGGCAAAACCGGTTAAAGGAGTTCAGATACGGCAACTGAGTGCTGGTAAGGCCTTAATAGTACATTTTTATGGTCCATTTGAAATGTTGCCGATGGGTTACGATGCTGTTAAAGAATGGATGAAAGAAAATAAAAAGACATTGGCCAGCCCAACCTACGAAATGTATGTAACCGACCCTATTGATAAAAACGGAAAGCCGGTTGACTCCTACAAAATACAAACAGATATTGTGTTTCCCATTAAATAGGCATTGTCTTTTCCTTTTGTCAGCATTATTTTATTTGTCCCTTTGGGAACAAAAAAGCTTGGCAGAAATTAAAAAGAATGAAGAGAAAATGCCGTAGGCATGATAGATTATTAAGTAAGTGTGTCGTGCCTACGGCACTTTGTTATATTTTTTTTTGTTCTACCAATCTACCGCCTCTACGAGGCTTTCTATGTTACATCCTCCAAAGGGTTAACCTTTCATTATACTGTCGGTAAGTTTTATATAGATGTATTTTAGCTTTGGATGATTTGCAAGGATCCGCAGATGCTTTTCAATGGTAAAAATATCGTTACGAAACGCAGGGCCGGTTTGCACATCGGCCGGTGAAGCATGTTGAATACGTTCTGCCGTTTCTTTAATTAGCGGAACCAGCAATTTAAAATCAACCTGTTCTTTTTTACAAAACTCCTCGGCAAGTGCATATAAATGATTTGTAAAATTACTTACAACAACGGCTGCTACATGCAGTTTCAGCCTTTCGTCATCATTTGCTTTGGTAACATTTGATGATATTGTGCCGGCAAAATCCTCAATCAACGTGATGGTCTCTTCTGTATTACCATCTACTAACATAGGGATATCGTTTGCATATTGCATTTCTTTTCGCAAACTCTGCAAAGGGTAAATCACACCATAATTAACCGAAACGTTTTTCAGTACATCTTTTGAAACTGAACCTGCTGTATGCAGTATCAGTTTATTGCCCAGGCTAAAGTTTTGATTTAAACTGAACAATGCAGTATCAGCAACTGCAACTAAGTAAAGTTCTGCACTGCTGTTCATTTCTCCGTCGTAATCGGCGTAGCCACAGTTAAACTCATCTGCCAGCATTTTTGCATGACCGGCATTACGGCTCACGACCTGTAGAAGTTGATGCCCGTTGTGTTTGCACAAACGGCCTAAAACCGATGCCACATTTCCCGAACCTACAATTACAATCTGCATATCATTAACTTTGCATGAATATGAAACTCTCACAAAGGTTAGCAATTGGCTACGTACAAACAAAATTTAAATTGTTATCTGTAATCTCAAAAAAGAAAACTGCAGAAAAGGCATTTGTAATTTTTGGTACTCCTTTTATGAAATCGGTACGTAAAGGCCCGGTAAAGAATGCAGAGGTTATTCATTTTCATTTTAACAAGAAAAAAATGAATGGGTATCGATGGAACCATCCTCAACCCAAAAAAGTATTGATTTTACATGGCTTTGGATCTGCCGCTCACAAATTTGAAGACTATGCAACCATACTTGTAGCAAACGGATTTGAAGTATTGGCATTTGATGCGCCTGCACACGGCAACAGCGAAGGCGATACCACCAATGCCATTGAATATTGCGCCATGATAAAAGAGATCATGCAAAAATTTGGCCCTATAGAAAACTTTATAGCCCATTCTTTTGGTGGTATTTCATTAAGCCTTGCGTTGGAGGATGTGCCGCATAACGAAAATACACGGGTGGTATTTATTGCACCGGCAACAGAAACTACATCTGCCGTAGATGGTGCTTTTAAAATGCTGAAACTACAGAATGAAGTGGTTCGGTTTGAATTTGAAAAGATAATTTTAAAAGTTAGTGGCAAACGGATTGCCTGGTATTCCATTCGCCGGGCAATGAATAATATTAAAGCCAGCATACTTTGGGTGCATGATGAAGACGATGATATTACTCCCTGGGCCGATGCATTAAAAGTAAAAGAGGATAATCACCCGAACATAAAATTCGTGCTTACAAAGGGGCTTGGCCACAATAAAATTTACCACGATACAGACGTTAAAAACATGGTGAAAGCATTTTTAAATTGAGCTGAAATTCTACCCTGCGCAATAAGATTTATTTTGATTTTTGGATTTTAAAGTAATATTGCAGTGAAAGTTGCACTTTTT
>JBKJLT010000434.1:0-3805 GCA_046596765.1 Ferruginibacter sp.
ATCTTCCTCCTGCCTGGGAATGTTTTGCAGTTCCTCATCACTCAGTATGGTTTTATTAATTATTTCTAATAATTTTTTGGGTATTTCCTGCGGCGGCAATATAAAGTCAACCACACCGGCCTGTGCCGCACTATGGGGCATACCATCATATTCAGCCGATGCTTCGTCCTGTGCAAACGTAATACCGCCATGGTCTTTAATAGCTTTTAATCCCTGTGTGCCATCCGATGCTGTGCCCGATAATACCACGCCTATTGCATGCTCCTGATGTACTTCGGCCAGTGATGTAAAGAAAAGATCAATAGGCAGGTTGCGTTCGTTATTACTTTTGGCAGGGCGGGGTTTAAGCAGTAAAACACCATCCGTGGCCACCATCATTTTATTGCTGGGGATAACGTATGTATGATCGGGGTGTACTTTTATATCATCCGTAATTTCCAATACCGGTATTTTGGTAACTTTTTGCAGCAGCTCGGGCAGCAGGCTTTCGTGCTTGGGGTCTAAATGCTGCACCAGCACATAAGCCATGCCCGAATCTTCGGGAATAGCTTTTAATAATTTTTTAAACGCATCGAGCCCGCCGGCAGAGGCTCCAATGCCCACCACCGGAAATTGGTTAGTTGATTTTGCCAATGGCTCACCAGTCTGCAGAGTAACTTGGGCAGGTTGCTTTGCATTTATTTTTGATGCTGCTTTTTTTGATTTCATTTAAATGTTATTAAAACCTATTTTTTTACATGTCAGTTTTTTGATTGCGGTCAATCGTATCGTTTTCTTTCGCCGTTAAACTAATACCGACTATACATTATAAATAGTCCAGTAGTTTTTCTGTCGGCATAATACCATCTAATATTTCAACGCAGTCCTTCGGACTCCTTATGAAATAAAGATGGTATAACAGGGATTCCAATCTCTTCAATAGGGCTTCGTCTTTTATCTTTTAATTTTTTAAAATGAGAAGGGGTGAGGCCGGTCATTTTTTTAAATTGGTTGGATAAGTGGGCCACGCTGCTGTAATTCATTTTCCAGGCAATTTCGGTGATATTCAGTTCGCCGTAAATGATCAGTTCCTTTATCCGTTCAATTTTATGTGCAATGATGAATTGTTCAATGGTTGTTCCCTGTACTTCTGAAAATAAATTGGCGAGGTAGGTATAGTCGTGGTTTAATTTTTCGGCCAGGTAATGCGAAAAATTTACTTTGATCACTTCATCGCTGTGATGAACCATTTCAATGATCACATTTTTTATTCTTTCAATCAGTACCGACCGCCTGTCGTCCATCAGTTCAAGCCCGGAGTTGAGTAACCCGGTTTGCAACTGCTCCCGTTGTTCGGGAGATATTTTTTCCATAATCTCTACTTCGCCCAGCTCTACAACTATAAAATGTAAACCAAGTTTTTTCAACACTTCCTTAACCGCCATTTTGCAGCGGTTGCTCACCATATATTTGATGTGTAGTTTCAATCAGCATTTTTTTATTAGTCCGCTTACAAAGTTCCCCGGCTTTTAAGGGCAATTATTACATAACATTTTAAAATACTTGTACAATTCACACATGAGCGATTGTAACATGTTTAAAAAAAGGCGCAGTTTGGTGCGTGGTTGATAATTTTATGAGCTTCTTTAAGGGAGCATAAGCGTAAAATATCAAATCTCTACAATATACTGAACAAAGCTGATAAAAGAAAGTGAAGAATATAACAGGCAGAAAAGCGAGTTGAAAACTACTACAGGTCTTTTGAACCTAGGTTTTGCAGTTGAAAATTTATAAGTGAATATCAGCCTGAGGCTTTGGTTTGCTAAACCATAAAGGTTGCACAGTTTGCATGGGGCAGGTATAATTAATAAAGGCATTCAATGCGAATGCCTTTATTAATTTAATCTAAACAAAAACTATTTTTACTTATACAATGAACGGATCAACAATGGTTAAAACCTGTGCCATTGTAAGTGGTTCATCAAACCCTTCTGATGCTGCACCTGGAGTATTAAAAGCACCACCTAAATTAACAATATTAACACCGGCCTGTGTAGTTACTTCTTCGCCGTTATAGCTTGGTTGAATAGCCGCATTTGCAGGCGGAAAATCAATACCACTATAATTTAAAGTAATCCATGGCTTTAATGGTTTTTGAGATGCTGGTATTGCTACATCCAGTGCTCTGCGCATTTGCCTGATATGGGCTGCATGGCGGGCTTCTACCGAGTGAATGTTCAGGGCAGCAGTAAGCACATTTTTGTTTGACTGAAGATTGGCAGCCTGGCCTTTGTAAGCTCTTACGCCGGTATCTTCAAATACCTGTGCCATTGCTAACTGAACCGGATAACTTGCAAGATACCCTGCAAATGGTCCTGTGCCACTACCATTACCAGCAGTAAAATCAAAAGTAGGTTTTGGTACAGCCGCTGCACCCAAAACAGACTTCAGAAACGCAACGTGTTTGTTTTCATCATCTTTTATTTTGGTTAAGGCAGTCTTATCTACAGCAGAAGCTGTATTATAACCCACTGAGCCAACAATGTTATTGTAAAATTCAGCTTCAAGATATTCTAATGTTAAAGCAAAATTTAAAACAGCATTTACATCTCCGGGTGTTTGGCCATAAGCTTTGGTAAACATGGAGGAAATGGCTAACGGTACAGCCGCTAATGCTAATTTACCTGATAAGTTTGCAAAGTCCTTCATTACCTTTCTTCTGCTGTCAAATCTTTCGTAAACTTCCGGATCTACCTTTTCAATTTCGGTTATTATATTTTGTAAGTTCATAATTATTTGTTTTTAAGATGGTAAATTACTTGCGTTAATTTTTGTTTTTATGTAGGTACCGGCAATGGCTAACACCTCGGCAGGTGTTCGTGCCATATCCAAACCATTTGCATCAGTAGTGGCAGCAAATGTTCCGTTCGAAAGCAAATCGGCAATTAATGCAGCATGCCTTGCTTCTACAGAAACTATTTTACCGGCGAGGCCTAAATAAGTAGGTCCGTTACCGGTTGTAGATATTAATTTGCCTGCACCATTGTAAGCAGTTACACCGAGGTCTTCAAAAGCCTTTGCAGTGTTTAGTACACTAGTGCGGCTGTTAAAATCAATGCTGGTGAAATTTACTTCAAGCGCAGGTATAATCATTGTTGGGGCAGCAGCCGTTATAGCAGCTTTAAAAAATTCACGATGACCAACTTCATGATTGCGTATGTCTGTCAGGTATTCTGTTTCCAGTGGAGTTATACCTGCATAGGGCGTGGCAACCAACTGTACATAGAATGCAGCTTCCAGTTGTTCTAAAGCGTAGGCATAATTTAATATTCCTACATCACCACTGCCAAGATTTACTCCGGTATCAACTATTGGATCATCATCTTTATTACAGGCACTGCCAATTGTAATTAAAGCAGCACCGGCGCCAAAATATTTCAGCATGTTCCTGCGTTGCATCCCAAATGCAGATATGGCAGTATCTTTCTCTGAGGGTGGGGAAAAACTTGTTTTTTTCATAATTTAATGTTTGTTGGTGATAAATAAATGTATGTTCAGTAAGAGAATTGGGAAAGATTAGTAATCGCTTTATTTATATTTTAGGTTCGTTAATTACCTTGGGAGCCTCGGGCTGCATACTGTTTTCAAATTGGCTGCTTACATTATCTTTGGCATCTTTAAATTCTCTCATGCCCTTGCCCAGACCTCTCATGAGTTCAGGAATTTTTTTACCTCCAAACATTAAGAGAACAACTATTACAATAAGAATCATTTCTGAACCGCCTGGCATCGACAATAAAAGCGTAGAAGACATAAATTTAATTTT
>JBKJLT010000448.1:0-2605 GCA_046596765.1 Ferruginibacter sp.
TTGAAGGCTGTATTGAAACAGTTGGATAAGGAATATGATTTTGTTTTTATTGACTGTCCGCCCGGCTTTAGTGCGCTGAGCGAAAATATCTTTAACGCCGCAGATATAGTGCTGATGCCGGTTATACCCACCACGCTATCCATCCGCACCTACAACATGGTGAAGGATTATTTTAAAGAAAAATCTTTAGACATTGCCAAGATGATGTGCTTTTTTACCATGACCGACCTGCGTAAAAACCTGCACAACGAAATAATGGAAGAACTGTACAAAGACAAACGTTTCTTCCAGAACTACATTCCTTATTTAAGCGATGTAGAAAAAATGGGCATACACAAAGCACCCATTATGGAGTTTGCCAACAGCAGCTATGCAGCAAGCTGTTATAGGGAGTTGTGGACGGAAATTAAAGAAGGGGTACTTTAGCAAAAATCTTTATTTTTGATAAAATAATAAACTATGGCAACTGTTATTGAAACCCCCAAAAAGGCATCAAAAAAGCAAGTGCAGGAAATATTGAAAAAAGCTGGCAAATTAAAAAAAGGGAAGCTGGCAAAACACTTTGGAGCTTTAAAAAGGGGCATTGATGGTTTGGCTTACCAAAAAGCGATAAGAGATGAATGGAATTGATTTTTTAGTTGACACAAATGTTCTTATTTATCTGCACGAAGCTAAACCTGTTGTTCTTCCTTTTATTGATTACTCATGGTGCTGTTCGGTTATTACTGAAATGGAATTACTAGGTACTCCAAACCTTTCGGCAAATGAAAAATCAAAATTAAAATCTCTATTAGGCGATTGCATTATTTTCCCTTTTAGTGATGATATAAAAAACATTACAATTAATATAAGGCAAACAAAAAAAATAAAACTTCCGGATGCTATTATCGCTGCCACTGCCATTCATCATAAGCTCCCATTATTGACTGCTGACACCGGTTTTAAAAATATTTCCGAGTTAATATTAATAACACTTTAATAAATTATGAAAAAAGAATTAAACAGTTGGTTCAGCCCGGCATTGCAAAAAGAAATGCCCATTGTTACTTATGGCGATTATGGCACTGCCATTTTATTTGTTCCTACCGCTGCGGCAGATTATTTAGAGTACGAGCGTTTTCAAATGATGGAAACCCTGGCACCGTATATCAATGGCGGTAAAATAAAAGTGTTCTCCATAAACAGTATCAATAACGAAAGTTGGCTTAATAAAGAAATGGAGGGTGCCCACAAAGCCATTCGCCAAAACCAGTTTAACGAATATGTTTACAACGAAGTAATTCCTTTTATAAAACACAGCACATCGCCCGAAACAGAAATTATAACTTGCGGCGCTTCTTTTGGTGCATTGCACAGCATGAACCTGTTTTTAAAACGCCCCGACCTCATCAACGGAGTTATTGCCATGAGCGGTGTGTACGATCTTACTGAATATACCGATGGCTATTTTGATGACCAGGTTTATTTCAACAGCCCTATGCATTATATCCGCAACCTGGAAGACCATGGCGTGTTGGAACAGATACGCCGAAGCCGCCACCTGCATATTTTAACCGGCAGTGGCGCTTACGAAGACCCCAATGCCAGCAAAGCCTTTGCAGGGTTGCTTTACAGCAAAGGAATAAATTACGAACTGGATGTTTGGGGGGAAGACTGGAAACACGACTGGCCAACCTGGAGGGCCATGTTACCGGTTTATTTTGAAACCCGGTTCTGATTTTAAAGCTTTTCCACACAATATTATTTCGACTTTTCTGTTATAGATATACCAATATCCATAATATGAAAAAGACCACACTATTAGTCGTTCTTAAATGCTCGGTAATCCTCTATTTTACTGCTTGCACAGGAATTAATAAAATCACTACTGCCATATCGGCTACGCCACGTGTAACCAAAGGAGCGTGGAAAATAAATTTATATACCGAAGCAACAAATGATGAAACCGCCAGGTTTGATGGTTGTATGCTTACATTTAACGCTGCCGGAAAAATAACGGCCTACAAAAACGGAGAAAAGATTACAGGAAACTGGGCCGAAGATGATATACTGAAAAGGATAACCATCAATCTTGATACCAAAGATCCCGCTTTATCAAAACTTAATACCAACTGGAATATTTCCAACATTTCTAAATGGCAGTTAAGTTTTAATAATAGTAATAATGCCGAACTAAGCCAGTTACAGATAACCAGCCTGTAATTATAAATAAGTAGTATAGTTTCTCTGAGTTAAATGAACTTAAAAAGCTGTTCCCGACACGGAGCGGCTTTTAAGTTTTGTGGGTGAGTCACCCCTTAAGGGTGGCTCACCCCATAACAGAGGTTCAGCTTTTAAAAAATGTTTTACCCGCAAATGATTCACCCGGCATACTATCTTCAAAGTCACTTTCCAACAACTTATTAATGAAAGCAACTTTTCTTCCATTAAGTTTTTAATCTCCCTTTTGATTGGCAAGTACATTTGTTTTACTTTTATAGCATGCCAAAAAAATTATTCCTGTTAGATGCTTTTGCATTAGTCTTCCGTGCATATTATGCACTCATTCGCAACCCACGTATTACCAGCAAGGGCCGCAATACCAACGCACAGTTTGGTTTCACCA
>JBKJLT010000539.1:0-2659 GCA_046596765.1 Ferruginibacter sp.
CTGGCAGGCAAAAATACCATCAGGGAATGTGATGAGGTTGAAAAAGGTTATTATGTAGCTTACGTAGATGAAGGGGCCGAAAGTTTTGATGTATCCATCACCCTATTAAAAAACGGGGATATTAAAGACACATTGTGCGACTGTACAAACAACCAGTATTTCTGCAGGCATAAAGCCGCATTGCTGATGCATGTTGCAGGAGAGAAAAAAGTTAAAAAAACGGTAACCCCAAAGGCAAAAATAAGTAAAAGCGAATCACTGCTGGATGATGCAGCACTGCATGAACTGAAAGACTGGATAAGGAATGTGTTGCAGAAAAATGCTGATCTGGAGCTTGCCTTTATTCATCATTTTACAGCTAAACACCGGCAGTTTTCCTCCGAAGAAATTGTAAAAATTACACAGGATGCTGTAAAGGCAGTAGTAAAAAATAAAAAGAACCTTGACCCTACGCTTTTAAAAAAAATTATAGACCTCTGGACCGAACTGCATGAACCCATAGTTGCCCAGTACCAGGCAGATGCAATAAACGAAAGCCAGTTCCTGAATTTTCATACACTGCTGGAGTGTTGCCTGAAGATAGATGAAAGCCTGACTTCAAACAGTAAAAAAATATCCGGGTATGTTGATGCCTTGCTGAAAAAATGTGTTGAAACTGTTTCGGATATTTATGATGAAACCGGCTGGGCATTAGCTACGGGTTATTTTATAGAACAAATACATGATAACAGAAAAATCAGGTTTCATTATCTGGAGCATCTTCAAAATATCATCAGTATAAGTACTGAGCCAAGAAGAAACCTGCTGATTGATATAATAATAAACCAATACAGCAAAATCAACCCCGAAATTTCGGATTATCGTTACACCTACACACAATTGGTATTTGATATTGCAGTGCGGCACGGTATATTTGAAAAATATTATACAGTTTTTAAACCAATTGAATGGAGTAACAGTTACAATGAAAAACTGATTGAAACGCTAATTGAAATAAAACAGTATGAACTGGCAAAAAATTATTGCTTAAAACAGATTGCCGGAAACTCCAAAGAAGAATACAATATACCTTACCTCAATTTTCTTAAACGCATTTATACCATTGGTAAAAATGAAAACGGTTTGGCTGATGTGCTTAACCAATTATTTCCTTACACTTTTAATTTTGATGATTACCTGGATATTTTTACCCGGATGAAGGATGAGGAGGAAAAGGAAAAATGGCGTACAAAAATTCTTTCCGGTGCCCGTAATGCCAGCCGCAGATATAATACCTCAGCCACAGAGTTTTGTTTCAGGTTAGCCGACCATGAAAAAAAATACACAAAAATGATAGAGTATATTGATGGCTATACCCGTTACCATTTAATTGTTACTTATTTTGAACCGTTGATACTTACTGATAAGGCCTTGTTTTTACGGGCATTGCTTTATAAAACGGATGAATACAGTTGGGGTAGCAGTATTGCTGAACGTGAAAAAGATGCAGAGGCTTTTCCTGAATTGTACCAGAAAATGCTGAAACATTATACGGTTGATTATTTAAAGACAGCGATAAAGCACGCCGAAAATAAATACCTGTATAGCCGTTCCGGCAGTTTTGTTAATTACATGAAACAGACTATGGGATAAATGGATAGTTTATCTAACGCAGGTATGCCTGGTGGCATCCGGATGGCTTTGGGATTTCTTTCCAAAATCATTTAAATTCGTTCGTGAAGCCTTTTTGTATCATTTGATATCTCTTCAACCAGCCTCGGCAGATTCTACCGGTTTGTAAACGGATTTAAAAACTTAAATCTTTTATATTTACGTGAGCAAAGTTAAAACTGCAAAAAAGAATAGGCATAATACAATTAATAGCAGCAGCCTTAAAAACCATACACAATACCATGAATGAAAGCCAAGCAGCTTTAACAGCACAATTAAAAGAAGTTGCAATCATGCTTAATAAAATAAAGCGAACATACGCATCAGAGCGTTTGAAAACCATCGGCCTTTTACAAGATAAAATCTGGGATGCACCTGAACTTCAAAACGAAGAGCTTTATTTTCTACAGGATCTTGCAGGCGATCTGAATTTTTATGAACCGGTGGAAAAAGATCGTGACGAAACATTGGGCTATTATGGTAAAAGCAGGCTCCAGGAACTGATGGCTGCAGCACAAGAAAAAATAGAGCTGCTTTTACCGGAGTAGTTTTTCTCATCTGACGCAAGTATGTTGTGGCGCAGGTGTTCCCTTACACAATCATTAAATTAGTACGTAAAGCTTTTTGGAATCACCTCCCGATTTGTGTCGGGACAGGTGTTGCCTCTTCAATGCTACCGGTTTGTAATACCACATATAATTTCATTACAGGCCAATATGTGCTGGCTGAAATTATGTGCGACGGCCTGGTGTGAAGGGATTTGGTAAATACCGATTGGACTAACTACAGAGTAATCGGTATAACCTGATTTGAAAACCGAAATCTTTTTATATTAAGCAAACAAAGTCTACACTGCTAAAAACAATAGCGTGCTTTGGCATAAATACAAACAATCCAAAAAAAATCCCCCCGAAAATTCGGAGGGATTTTTTTGTAATTATGATTCGTTAATTTTTATTGAATCACTACTCTGCACATGGTCAGTCTGTTGCCATTTCTGTCAACAATC
>JBKJLT010000132.1:0-5608 GCA_046596765.1 Ferruginibacter sp.
GAAGTGTTTTCCTATCCGGTCAATTACTGCACCGGCAAATAATGTGTCTTCAATATTAACCCTGTTTTTCCAGGCGGCACAGCCCAGTATTACAGGTTGGTTTTGTGCTGTTAAAAATTCACAAACAGCCGATAAATTTGGGAACGATCCGGTGATTATGCCTTTTGCATTTTCGGCCAGCGCCATGTGCAGCAGTTTTGTACCGTTGGTTGTTGTAAGCACAAGGGTTTTACCTTTTATAAATTCCTTTGGGTATTCAAAAGGAGAATTTCCATATTCCAGGCCTTCGGCAATTTGCCCGTCTCTTTCACCAGCGGTGATACTGTCTATCTGTTTGCCAATGCGAATACATTCTGCTACACTATCAACCGGAATGATTGCTTTAGCGCCATTAAACAAAGCCGTGGCAATGGTAGATGTGGCCCTTAAAACATCAATGATAACAACTATGCTTTTTTCTACAGGGTAAAGATCCAAAACCGCAGGTGAAAGTGCGGTATATAATTCGGGTTTGTCTGTTTGCATCATTTAAATTTAAGCCAAAATGGTTTTCCATTTTTGTGTTTCCGCATATTCCTTAATCACTTCATTTCTTTTTATCAATAATTTTTCAATGTATCTTTTAAGAAAAATTGCATTGGCCATTTTTCCAATCTTTCCATAAGGAGATTCGAAGTTTACAATATCGATCATTATGGTGCCGTTGTCTGTAGCTTTAAAATGATGTTCATGATGAAAACTTTTGAAATCGCCTTTTACCATTTCATCAATAAAAAAATCCGGGATTTTCATCTCTGTAATTTTGGATGTAAACTGTCTTGTTTTAAAAAGATGTTTTGCCTGCCAGGTTACAGTTTCGTCTTTATTTATCAAACCGGTGATTACGCCATCTATTGCTTTTTCGTTGGTTGATGCTGTTGATATCTGGTGCAGGTTTATGCTTCGGCTTAAATCAAAAACACGTTCAATGGGCGCTGCTATAAAAGATGTAAGATGAATTTTGGCCAAAGTTAGTTAATGGATAATGAGGTAATGGATAATTGATAATTTCTTAAACTCAAAAGCTTCTGCATAAATAGCAAACTGTATGATTTGAAAAAATTATCCATTATCATTTAATAAATTATCAATTAAACAAAAGGCATTTTAACCACTTTGGCTTTAAGCAAGGTATTACGGATGCTGATAAAAATTTCGCTGCCAATAATAGAAGATTTTGTTTCTACATAACCCATTCCAATTGCTTTACCCAGCGTGGGCGACTGTGTGCCCGATGTTACTTTTCCGATTATCGCGCCTTCAAAGTCTTTTATATCATAACCATGCCTTGCAATACCTTTTTCAAGCATTTCAAAACCTACTAATTTTTTTGTAAGCCCTTCTGCTTTTTGTTTTTCAAAATATTCGCTGTTGGTAAATGGTTTGCTGAATTTGGTTATCCAGCCAAGTCCCGCTTCTAATGGCGATGTGGTATCATTAATATCGTTGCCATATAAACAATAGCCCATCTCCAACCGCAATGTGTCTCTTGCACCCAGGCCAATTGGTTTAATGCCGCCTTTTTGCCCGGCTTCAAAAATGGCATCCCATATTTTTGAAGCATCGTCGTCTTTATCTTCCCCACCGGGTCCTGTGGAAAAATAAATTTCAACGCCACCGGCGCCTGTGTAACCGGTTGCACTTACCAATACATTTTCAACACCGGCAAATGTACCTTTGGTGAAAGTGTAGTATTTCAAATTCATGATGTCCATTTCTGTTAGTGGCTGTAACATCCTGGTAGCGTTTGGACCCTGTATGGCGAGCAAACATGTTTTATCAGAAATGTTGTGCATCTCTACCTGTTTATCGTTAAACTGCTGTATCCAGTTCCAGTCTTTTTCAATATTACTGGCATTTACAACCAGCATATATGATTTGTTTTCTTCCAGGCAATACACGATCAAATCATCAACAATACCCCCATCTTTATTAGGAAAACAACTGTACTGCGCTTTGCCATCTGTTAATTTTGATGCATCATTGCTTGTGATGCGCTGTATAAGATCTAATGCATTTTCTCCTTTTAAAACAAATTCACCCATGTGGCTTACATCAAACACGCCTGCCGAATTACGCACTGCTGCATGTTCATCATTAATGCCCGAATAACTGATGGGCATATTATATCCTGCAAACTCAGCCATTTTAGCGCCAAGGTCAATATGTTTTTGGGTGAAGGGTGTATTTTTCATTGGTAATTATTTTGTTTTTGCTTAGCTGCAAATGTAAAATAAAAAGCTGATGCTGGCGGCAATAAAAAGTCCCCCGAAAAAGCGGGGGACGTTGTTGGTTTCAACTTCAACTCAACTATTGAAACGAGTTTTAATTATCTGATAAAATTTCCTTCAGCTCTTCACAAGCCTGTCTTATCCTTTCGCAAGATGCTTCCGAATTTTCTGACTTATCAATTTTTATGTGCAACGAGCCGGGATTGGAGTTGATGTAAAAAGTTGTTTGGTCATCCAGGGTTATTTCCTCATCTACAAAATCATTATGCCTGAATTTAGTACTATTGTTAAGTAAATGTTCGTTCAGGTAAACCTCAACCTTACGGGCCTGTTTTCTTTGGTATGCGACATCCATTTCGTATTCATCATCATCGTCTGAGATTGAAATTGAAATATCATGGTCATTAAAATGAAAGCAGGATGACAGGGCAGCAAGTATCATTAATGCCAGAACGATTGAAAGCGTATTCTTTTTCATTTGATCCATTTTTAAAAATGATAAAACAAATTCATCAGTTTATATCCACCATTGGGCTAAATACCGACAGTTGAGAGCTTAATGGTACCGGTTCAGTATTACCTCCTATTTTTTCCAACTGCTTCTCAATTTTTTCTTTTGCTTTTTCCAGTGAGTCTTTTATTTTCTGCTGTTCCTTCTCTATTATTACTTTCATGGAGTCAATCTTGGTCATTGGCTCGCCATTGTTATAGCGGTAATTATCATTGCCGTTATTATCGTTTGTTATAACTTCTATGCCGCTGCTGTTTATGTTTACTTTAGTACGGCCCTCTTTTCCTGCAGGTGTTCCATTCAGGTTATACAAATGGCCATCGGCTTTCATAATGTATTCACGCCCGGTTTTCCAATCATCATAAGTATCATCAGCATCATACCAGTCGTTATTATCCCAGTTGCTTCCAAAATGAACGTTGTTAAACCAACTGATACTTTTGTCAACTTTTATTCTTTTACCTACAGGAACGTAAATGGTAAGCACAATACGCTGATTGCGAAACTTGTCTGTTTTATTTATGCCAATACCCTTATCCATTAGCAATACACTGTCTTTTTGTACGCCGTTGTATAGAATTTTAGATGCATTTTTTTCAGCAATATTTCTTGAAGTGCCGCTTGCTGTCTTTATTATAGTAACTCTAAAACTGTCGTTGGTTGCTTTAACAATACGAACATCAATATTATTTACAAATGCGGTGTCTTCCTGTATGCCTTCAAAAGGCTCAAACCTGATAAACCTGCGGTTATTATATTTATCCAACGGCGATTTTGCAGTTATTTCCAGCTTATCCACCTGGGGGTTTGCTAATACTATTTCCTGCTCAGTAAGGTTTTTGCTGCTGTACCTGAATTCCTGGCTTATGGATGCAACCAGGCAAATAAAACATATCCAGCCAATTACCCACATGGCACCAAACGAAAAACCAAGCATTTTACCATTGCTTTTTGAGCGTGCAATTTTACGTATGATCCAGGTGATGATTCCGATAATAGGAACTGCTATAAAAAATACCAGCGTACCCCATGCAAGAGCGTTTTGATAATTTCCGCCAATTAAAAAATCTTTTAACGGAAATACACCGATTGAAGCAATTGCCAGTGCAAACAATGCCACTATCAATGTAACGCATACACAACCAATAATAAAGTAAGCAAATATTTTTGCTATCATGGCTATTACATTACCCAGCCCGCCGCGGTTACGCCTTGTAAAATTTTTCACATCTCCGGCAACCATGTTTCCTTTTTCTGTTACCAAGGCGGAAGCTTCTTTGCCAAATTTTTCTGCTTTTTTTCCAACACCTTTCATCTCTTCCATTACAGAAGCTTTAATGGAGTTCATATCTACCTTTTCTCCTTTCATCGCCAGTTTTTCAGAAGTGGTTGCTGCTTCGGGTATCACTATCCACAAAATAATATACACTATCAATGAAGTTGGGCTAAAAGTAAAGCGCAGTACATCGCCAAAGTTCCACATGCCGCCCCAATGGCCCCAGCGTGAAATAAATGAAAGGAAGGGAAGCAGGAACAACACCCTTGGTATCCAGGCATTGATGCCGAAATAATTACCAATACCGCTGCATACACCTGCTATCAGTTTTTCATCGGGATCCCGGAATAATTTTTTTCTTGCACCGCCAATTTGTGTGGTAGCGCTGCTGGGCACCGCTATCCACATAATAATGTAGGTTAGAAATCCAACACCGGAAAATAACAGCACCACAAAAATTATCCTGGCTATTACCACATCCATATTAAAATAGTTGGCTAAACCGCTGCACACACCACCCAAAACTTTGTCATTTTCATCGCGGAACAATCTTTTATGTCCGGTTGATGTGCTGTTAAAGCTGTTGGAGGATTGTTCTTCTTTAGCAGATGAAGCAGATGATTGAAACTGTGTATCATCCATTGCTTCAAACTCTTCGGGCCTGCCCATATTTTTAATAATAGCATGTACATCATCGTCTGTAATGCAGGTTGCGCCTTTGGTAATTTTTTCCTGAAACAGTTCACCAATACGGCTTTCAATATCGTTGATGATCTCTTCTTTGCCTTCTTCATTTGCAAAGTGGCGGTTCAGGCTTTCGGTATAATTTTTCAGCAAATCAAATGCTGTTACTTCTATAGGAACCACACGTCCCTGGAAGTTTATGTTGATTACTTGTTTCATGGCTTAATTTTTTTTCGTTTCGTTAGTTGTTTTGGCACAACAAAAAAACATGGCTATACTTTTTTGTTGTTAAGAGTTGTTGAAGTTGTTGTTATTGGTTTCCTGCCCGTGGTTGGTAAGTGCCCTTACGGCATTAGCCAGTTCGTACCAGGTGGTTTCCAGTTCTTTGTAAAAAGCCGCCCCTTTCTCTGTAAGGGTAAAATATTTACGTGGCGGCCCACCGGTGCTTTCTTCCCAGCGATAAGATAATAGTTCTGCATTTTTCAGCCTGGTTAAAAGCGGGTATAAAGTCCCCTCCAGGATGTTCAGGTTGGCCGCCTTCATTTTTTCAATGATATCCGAAGGGTAGGCTTCGCCCTCTTTTATAATAGAGAGGATGCAAAACTCCAGAACTCCCTTACGCATCTGGCTGGCTGTGTTATCAATGTTCATAGCTTCATTTTTTAACCTCACCCCGGCCCTCTCCAAAGGAGAGGGTGAAGCGAAGATCTTTGCTAAAATAATTTTCATGGCTATACTTTTTGATTTTGCGCCGACTTATCTTTCTTTCCATCATGGCAAAATGAAAAGAGAGGATCAATGCGAAGATCAAATTGTAACGTGCTATACTTTAAGAACTTTGTGACTTGAAATAACCGGTTTATCCCC
>JBKJLT010000178.1:0-5751 GCA_046596765.1 Ferruginibacter sp.
CTGCAAAAATAAAATACCTGTAGGTAAATTGGCAATACTTACTTTTCTGTCAGTGCCGGTTGTAGTAACCGTTTCTGAATACAATTTTTCTCCAACTGTGTTGTATAAATTAATTGCCTTTATTTTCGACCCTGTCTTTACCGTAAAGCGAATTTCATCCTTCACCGGATTTGAGTACACATTTAAATCAATAAGATTATCGGATTTTTTAGGATTTACGATTGTGGTAGAAACCGTATTTGTAATGATGGGTAAATTGAAATCAAAATAAATTTCAGCTTTATTGCTGATTATTTCCCCAACAGTTACAGAAGACTTAGGTTTTATCTTAAATGACACAAAACCATGGCTTGCCGGTTCATTGATATTTTTTCCGGGCAGATTAATTCCTTCAAAAATAAATTCAACTTTATTTCCTTTGCCGATAACTGTTCTGTAAGCATGGCTGGCTTCAACAGGTACCAGCGAATTCCAGTCTAAATTGCTGGCTAAGGAATCTTTAATAATAACACTGGTAGCTGCTGCATTGCCTGTATTTTGAAAACGAATTATATAATGCAGGTAATCACCAATTTTAGAAATATGTATTGTTGATCCTTGTGTAACATCTTTGTCATTGGGATCAAAAGCGCCTCTTACAACCTGGTTAAAATTAAAAGTATTGTCGTTAGGCGTTTCATCTCCTGTAATTGGATTGATGACGGCTATGAAAGGAAGAATATCTCCAATGTTTACAACAGGAGGTGCATTTACCAGAAACAGCAGTGTTATTGTTCTTGTTTGATATGGAGCCAATCCAATATAATTCCAACTCAAGTTTCCTGGGGTTTGACTTGTTACATTTGGTATGGCAGATAAAAAATTTAATTTGACTGCATCAAAATTAAGTGTGGCTGTACCTGATAAAACCTTGTTGCCTTTGTTTCTGTAAACCAGTTTGTATTGTGCAGGAAAGCCTGGCCGGGCAGTAGTTAACGGCAATAAAGTAATTTCCAGGTCGGGATGCAGGCCATTTGCCGTAATACAAAAATCAGCAATCTGTGTCCTGCCCAAACCGGCAAAAGTAATTGTATGCAAAGGCGGACTCGAATTAAAATAAAGGTTCTCAAAAATAGGTGTAACAACATTGGTACTTTGTAAAACAAAGAATTTATAATTACCCAGAGAATTTGTAAAAGTGTATCCTGTTTGTGTACCATCATCAATTTTAATTTTGATATTGTACATACTGCTATCCTGGATATTACATCCATTTGCGGTTTCATCAAACCGAAGTGTTCCTTTGATGGTATTATATGCATTTGGAGTATAGTTGCATAATGTTGATACAGACACGTTCTGTCCGGATAGTTGTGAATTAACAAGAGAATTTATGAATGCCAATTCACTGGAGTCAGTACAAATAAATTCCAGGGCATTATTAAAACGAAAATCAACATTAGTGCTGGCCAGGGTAAATACCCCGTTTTTTATATTAATGTAATTGAGCAATGAATTTGCACTACATAATAATTGCTTTACTCCCGTTTGGCTCAAATCCATTGTAACCAGTTTTGTGGACTCGCAATCTATTCGTTGAAGGGCGGGTAAATTGGTTAAAGACAAATTAGCCAGTGAGTCATTTTGGCCACAGTTTAAATAATACAAGGAGGTTAATCCATTCAAATTTAAAGAAGCATATGAGTTTTGTTGACACTGAATATTGCCAAGTAAAGGAAGATTTTGCAGCGTTAATGAACTGATATTATTATTATAGCAAGTTAAATATCTTAATACAGGAAAATTAACCATTGATAATGATGTAATCTTATTATTCGGGCAATACACCTGATCCAATGCAGGTAAATTAACTAAGGATAAAGAAGTTAATAAATTATCTGAACATGAAAATAAACTCAGCTTTGGTAGATTATTTACTATTAAAGAAGTAAGCTTATTATTATCACACATGAGTCTTTCTAATACCGGGAAATTAGTTATTGAGAGTGAAATAATTTTGTTGTTAGAACAAAAAAGCTGCCATAATGATGGCAGGTTACTTACCGTTAAATTCACAAGTGGATTTTCGGGGCATATTAAATCATGTAATGCAGGAAAATTTGTAATAGATAAGCTGGTGAGTTGATTTGAATCGCAACGCAAATACTTTAAAGTGGGCATATTACTGATAGTAAGATTTGCCAATTGATTGCCTATGCAAATTAAATCTGTAAGCGTTGGTTTATTGCTCAGGGAAAAATCAGTTAATAAATTTCCAGAGAAATCCAGGTAAGTGAGCGCATTTGAATTATTTAATGTTAACGAGGTAAGATGAGCATATTTGCAAAGTAAGACTTGTAATGCATTGAGACCTGTAGGTAATGCAGTAAGATTTGTAAAGGAGCAATTCAGCCTTTGTAAAATACCGGGATTGTCAAAAGCTAAAGTACTGATCTGATTGTTGTTGCAGGTTAACTCCCTTAATGCATTTAACCCGGTTAATGGCAGTGAGGTGAATTGGTTAAAACTGCAATCCAGGAATTGCAGATTTGGTATTACACTAAAAGGCAACGATGTTAGAAAATTGGAAGAACAACTTAATGCCTGAAGGGCATTAACATTATTTAACGTTATTGATGTAAGTTGATTATTGAAACAGTCAAAAATAATAAGCGAAGGCAGGTTGTTTAATGACAGCGAAGTGAAATTATTGTATGGGCATCTGAATTCCTTCAAAGAAGGTAAATTACCAAGCGTTACAGATGTCAGCAAATTCGAGGCACAATAAAAAGTATTTAACGAAATTAAATTTACGACAGATAAAGATGTAAGCCTGTTATAAGAACACCAAAGATTTTGCAATGCCGTTAAACCAACAGTTGGTAAAGTTGTAATTTGATTCGATTGGCAATTAAGTGTGACCATATTTGCGAATGCTTCCACGCCAGTCATGTTTACAATATTTTTGTTGGAAACATTCATCGTGCCGGTAAAAGCTACCGCCTCACTCATCTGTATCTCCCCATCATTATTGGTATTAATAACGGGAACATGATTTAGCAATGCAGCTTTAAAATTTGCATCGGGGATATTAACTAACTGGGCTGTGCCCGATAAAATAAAAAGCCACGAAATAAGGAGTAGTAAAAATATCTTCATGCAGTGCAGTTTAGGGATGACTGATACTGAAAGATAATATTATATCCGGCGAAATCATAATGTTTTTAGCATTTATTATTTCAAACTAACCATTGATATACAACTCTTCTACTTTCTTCCTCGCCCATGCCGTTTTACGCAAAAATTTAAGGCTTGAGTTTATGCTTGGGTTGCTTTTAAAACAGTTGATAGGTATAAGTTTGGCTAATTCTTCCCAGCCATACATCTCCACCAGATGCGCAACAATCATCTGGAGTGTTTTGCCATGGAGGGGATCTTTTGATGCTTGCTGATTTATCAATGCTGAAAAGTTTTAAGTAAAACCAAAGCTAATTAAAAACGCCTTGCAATTGGCAAGGCGTTTTTATTATCAATTAATTAATTATTCATTTCTCACAATCCCATTTTCTTCTTCAAATTCTCATCAATAGCATCTAAAAATTCTTCGGTGTACAAATAATGTTCGCCATGGTTTACTTTATTTCCATGAATACAAACTGCCAGGTCTTTTGTCATTTTGCCGCTTTCAACGGTTTCAATACAAACTGCTTCCAGTGCGTTACAAAAATCAATCAGTGGTTGATTACTGTCTAATTTACCACGAAAGGCAAGGCCTCTTGTCCATGCAAAAATTGAAGCAATAGGATTGGTAGATGTTGGCCTGCCTGCCTGGTGCTCCCTGTAGTGGCGGGTTACGGTGCCATGTGCAGCTTCGGCTTCCATGGTGCTGCCATCAGGCGTAACCAATACAGAGGTCATTAAACCCAGTGAACCAAACCCTTGTGCGACTGTATCGCTTTGTACATCACCATCATAATTTTTACAGGCCCAAACAAAATTGCCATTCCATTTTAAGGCGCTGGTAACCATGTCGTCAATCAATCGGTGTTCGTAAGTAATGCCTGCTTCAGTATAAGCGGTTTTAAATTCATTCTGATAAACTTCTTCAAAAATATCTTTAAAACGGCCGTCGTATTTTTTAAGAATAGTATTTTTTGTAGAAAGATATAAAGGCCATTTTTTACTTAACGCCATATTAAAACAACTTCTTGCAAAACCATAAATACTTTCGTCCGTATTGTACATGCTCATGGCCACACCATCACCTTTAAAATTATACACTTCAAAGACTTGTGCATCAGCTTCGCTACCGCCTTCGGGTGTAAAGGTCATGGTTAATTTTCCCTTACCTTTTATTACAGTATCAGTGGCCCGGTACTGGTCGCCAAAAGCATGGCGCCCAACAATGATGGGTGCTGTCCAGTTGGTAACCAGCCTTGGTACATTTTGCATTACGATTGGCTCACGAAAAACGGTACCATCCAGAATATTACGGATAGTTCCGTTTGGCGATTTCCACATTTGTTTCAGTTTAAATTCTTTCACACGGTCTTCATCGGGAGTGATGGTGGCACATTTGATACCCACGCCGCAGGCCTTGATGGCATTGGCTGCATCAATGGTAACCTGGTCGTTGGTCTCGTCACGATATTCCATGCCTAGGTCGTAATATTGAATTGGAACTTCCAGGTAAGGAAGTATCAGTTTGTCTTTAATAAATTTCCAGATGATACGGGTCATTTCGTCACCGTCAAGTTCTACTACGGGGTTTGTTACTTGAATTTTACTCATGTTATTTTTTACTGTTTGAAATAAGGTTTAGGGTTTTTAAAAAGATGCTTTTATTAAAGATTGCTCTTGCCGGTATGGTAAACCCTTTTATTGCCGTACTAGAAATAATATTTGCCTGATGTACTTTTTCATCAAGTTCATATTTTTTATTCTTGAGCAAAAATTTTTCTATTGTTTTTTGGCGTGGGTCAATTATCCAGTATTCTTTTATGCCGTGCAGTGCATAATCTTCAAGTTTAACACCGCGGTCGTATTTTTCGGTGCTTTTACTTAAAACTTCCACCACCATATCCGGGGCCGGAAAAAGTTTTTGCCCTTCTTTAAACCTGGCAGCTTTTTCTTTTTTAAAAAAACAAATATCCGGTTCGTAATCATTGCGGGTAAGGCTTATCATCAGTTTTTCATGTGTAACCCTGCCCAGTTTATTTATTGAAACGAAAATATTTATCAAGGTGTACAATTCGCTGGAAACACTTTCGTGTTCATTGGCAACCGGCGAGTGTATAACCACTTCACCATTTATAAATTCAGCCTTCATATCCTCGGTTACAAAGTCGTAAAAGTCTTTACGTTTCTGCTGTTCTTCTTTTATATAATTGCGCAGCCACTCAAAGTGGTCTTTAAGCCGGGGCGATTGAATTATATTTTCAAGAATTGCTGTCATGTGCCTTGTTTTTCAAAATTAAGCAATTTTGAAGATTTTAAATCAGCTATCGCCAAACCCGCCTGCCTTATACGGGTTTCATAATCTATCAGGAAATGAAAAAACCGTGGTTATTTTTTTGGGTTTGTATATTATTACAGTCCTGTTGATTTCTTCAATTGAAAATCGGTGATTACCGAACCCATATTTTCAATAATTGCATCGCCAAACTCTGTTGTTTTTAAAAGTGTGGCACCGGTCATCAGGTTATAAAAATCAATAGTTACACTTTTGCGCATGATGGTAGCCTGCAAGGCAGATTCAATCAGGTCTGCAGC
>JBKJLT010000275.1:0-4295 GCA_046596765.1 Ferruginibacter sp.
TTAAAGTGTTTTTTACGCAAGGCACCGCCATCCTGTGCTGCTGCCGATAAAATAAAAAGTGCCAGTGTAATTAAGGTAAACAGGTATTTCATGATTTGTTATTTTTAAAGCATAAAAATATACTTAGCAGTGGCTGTACACTGTCGGGTGTACGACACGAAAATAATGTTTACAATTAATTAACAGCCACTGAAATTATTACAGGTGCATCTAAGAATATTGAGCTATAAAGTTTAATTTATCCGGGTGTTTGTTTGGGAGATGTCGTTCAGCAGACAGTAACAATTTAAAACTTAGGGTAAAATTGCATTTAAAATACTCTAAAATGATTAAAACAATTTTTATATGGGTTTTGCGGATTCTTGCAGCAGCCATATTAATTATGACCTTGTATTTCAAGTTTACGGCTCATCCACAGTCAGTAAAATTATTTACCATACTGGGTATGGAGCCCTGGGGCCGAATTGGTACCGGGGTTTGTGAACTGATTGCTTCCATATTAATTTTAATACCAAGAACAACATTGTTAGGTGCTTTAATGGGTTTGGGACTGATGGCTGGAGCGATTTTTTTCCATCTAACCAAATTGGGCGTTATCTTTGACGGAGATGCCGGTTTATTTACCTATGCAGTAATTACATTTGTATGCTGCCTGTTATTAATCTTCATCTACAGAAAGCATATACCACAACTTTTAAAACTTAAGTTTTGACAAGCGTATTTAACAATTCGGAAGAAGCATTAAACAGTCTGGTAAAGGCCTTACAGCAATTACCAGATTCTGGCACTTATGCCAGTCCCTGCGAAGCGTTAAGCAATGCAACCATTGGCCAGCACACCCGGCACATTATTGAATTGTACCAGTGCCTGCTTGCAGGCTATCCTTCAGGAAAAATAAATTACGATGCCCGTAAACGTAATACGCTTTACGAAAATGATACAACTGCCGCTATTGCAGTAATAAAAGAAATTCAGCTAAACCTGCAGCAACCCGATAAGCAGGTAAATATTTTTTGCGGTAATGATGATAATTCGGTTTGCATTGAATCTAATTACTACCGGGAGGTTTTGTACAACCTGGAGCACTGCATACATCACCAGGCTTTAATTAAAGTGGCCTTGCTTACCATTAAGAACATCAATATAGATGGCGGCTTTGGCGTGGCTCCATCAACCTTACAACACCGACAGGAATGTGCACAGTAAGTTTTGTACGGGTAAATGATTCCGTAATTATTACTTCAAACCGGGATGAGCATGTAGAGCGTGAAAATGCCGCCGCACCTGCTTTTCATATTTTACCCGGCAAAAAAATAATTTTTCCTAAAGATGCCCGTGCAGGTGGTACCTGGTTTGCCGCTGCAGATAACGGGGTAGTTGCTGTGTTGCTTAACGGGGCATTTAAAAAACATATTGCCAAGCCACCTTACCGCAAAAGCCGGGGCCTTATATTGCTAGAAATTATTGAGGCAGATCACCCACTTTCTTTTTTTAAAACACTTGACCTTAACAATATTGAACCCTTTACCGTTGTGCTTTATCAGCGTAACCTGCTTTATGAATTAAGGTGGGATGGAAGGGATAAGCATGAACGGCAAATGGATAATGCCGGCAATTATATCTGGTCGTCATCTACCTTATACAGCGATGAAATAATAGAACGACGGGAAAAATTATTTCAGCAGTTCATACAATTCCCGGCTGGTATTACATCCACCGGTATTCACGATTTTCATGCCAGTAATAATGGAGATAATGAAAACGGATTTATAATCAACCGGCAATCCGGAATGAAAACATTCAGCATTACCCAGGCTATTGTAAACGATAATGCTATAAATTTTTTACATTCAGATCTGTTACAAAAAAAGCAATACAGCGAAACATTACCAATCAATCAAGCCGCAATAACTATTTAAGTGAAACAATTAAAACTGTTTGTACATAAGCTTACGCACTGGGAGTACTGGCCTTTTGATGTTGTGTATATACCCATGTATTTTGTGTGGTTTTATTATGCAGCAAAGGCCCGCTCTTTTTTCTTTTTTAATGCAGCCAATCCCCGTATTAAAAATGCCGGTTTTTTAATGGAATCTAAAAAAGAGATTTACGATATAATTCCTGCGCAATACATACCTAAAACTTTATTTTTTAAGTTGGGAACAAACGCTAATGAAATTTTGCAGGCTGTAGCAGCTTCCGGTATTCACTTTCCCTGCATTGCCAAACCCGATATTGGAGGAAAGGGCAGGGGCGTTGAGAAAATTTATGAACTGACAGATATTGGCGGCTATGCCGAAAAAATTAAAATGGATTTTCTGGTGCAGGAGTTTATTCCTTATCCCGAAGAGGTTGGTATATTTTATTGCCGTATGCCCGATGAGCCTGATGGCTTTATCAGCGGCATTGTGGCAAAAGAATTTTTAATTGTAAAAGGCGATGGAACTTCTACTTTAACCCAACTGATTGAGAAAGATCCACGCTATCATTTTCAACTTGCGGCATTGCAAAAAATTTATGGCGAAGGACTGAAGGATGTTTTAGAAAAAGATGCCGTAAAAAATTTAGTACCTTACGGCAATCATGCCCGTGGTGCAAAATTTATTGATGTAAGCCATTGGGCTGATGCTGCTTTTACAAAAACCTGGGACACTATTTTTAAACAGATACCAGAATTTTATTTTGGAAGGCTTGATATTATGTACAGCAATTTGGAGGATTTAAAAGCAGGTAAAAATTTTTCAATTGTAGAGCTGAACGGTGCAGGCAGCGAACCTACCCATATTTACGATCCGGCACATTCACTTTTTTTTGCGTGGAAGGAAATAGCACGGCATTTTAAATTGCTATGCGCCATCAGCATAAAAAACCATGAGCGGGGGTTTAGATATTTAACCGTGAAAGAAGGGATGCAGATGTTTAAAGAAAACAACGCCGTTATGAAAAACTTAAATAAATTTTAATAACGCTGTAAATGACTGACAGAATAAAAAAAAGACTAAAGTGGAGTTTTCTTATTTTTTTATTATGCTGGATAGTAATGGCGCAAAGTTGTATGAAATTCAGGATCAGCGACAGTAAGGCAAAGCAGGAATTTGAGCAAAAAGGTTTGCAAATAAGTTTTCATTATACCATTGCTAATGAAAAGGGATTACACTATGTCAAATCGGGAGCTGATACCCTGCCCACTTTATTTTTCGTTCATGGCTCGCCGGGCAGTTGGGATGCGTTTAAAATATACATGATGGATACTGCTTTGCTGCAGCATTTCAGAATAATCTCTATTGACAGGCCTGGCTTTGGTTACAGTGGTTTTGGTACTGCTATGCCGCTCAATGAGCAGGCTGTTTTGATCAATACAATAATTGAAAAAGAAAATAACAATAAACCTTTGCACCTTATTGGCCACAGTATTGGCGGACCGGTTATAGTAAAACTGGCGCAGGTTTATCCTGATGAAATAAGTTCATTAACGGTACTTGCCGGTTCTATTTCGCCAAAAGACGAACCTAAAGAATATTGGCGGTATTTATTTTTATACACGCCGCTGCATATACTAATGCCCGGTGCTTTCAGGCCATCTAACGATGAAATTGTTTATTTTAAGAAAGACCTGTACAGTTTAGATACCGGTTATGCAACCGTAAAAATGCCTGTAACATTTATTCATGGCGATGCCGATAAATTTGTTACTGTAAAAAATGTGGAATATGGCAAAAAGAAACTGGCCGCAAATCCCCAGGTAAAAGTAATCATCATACCCGCAGCAAGCCACTTTATACCTTGGGAGCATTTTGATCTGATAAAAAATCATTTGCTTTCACTTGCTACAGGAAATTAACCATTCCCGGATAAGCGATATCAATTTACACTCAATTTTATCGTGCCGGTTATTTAACGGCGTAGTGAGTATAGCCACATTCTCATATAATTTAATTTATTATTTCGTTCATAAACTTCTACCTTTATAAAACCGGAGTTTTATGGGTTAAGAAGTAAACTTAAAGTGCTAACCGAAAAATGAAAAAGTTTTTACTTGTTGATGATCACGTAGTTGTACGATCAGGAATTAAAAGCCTCCTCTCAGATTTATATAATCCTTCTGAAATTCATGAAGCCATGAATGGCGATACAGCCACCGAAAAACTTAAGGAAAAGGAATACGATTTAATATTACTTGATATACAGATGCCCAATACCGATACATTGGGTTTAATGGAATACATACGTATTACTTACCCGGCGGGTAAGGTTTTGATGTTCTCTATGAGCGCTGAAAATATTTATGCCAAAAG
>JBKJLT010000386.1:0-9391 GCA_046596765.1 Ferruginibacter sp.
AACAGCAAAAAGCCTGCAGGAAGATAAGTTAAAAGGGTTTCAATCGGGCGCAGATGATTATATTACCAAACCCTTCAGCATTGAAGAATTGGTTTTACGGATAGAAGTTTTTTTACGCCGCACCAAAAAATTACAGGCCGATACCAATGAGGTTTACCAGTTGGGCAAATTAAAATTTGTGGTAAACGAGTTAAAAATTTACAGCGGCAATGAAGCAATTACACTCACACAAAAAGAATCGGACCTGCTTCGCTTTTTTGCGCAGCACGAAAACAAGGTTTTAAAACGTGAAGAAGTTTTACTGAATGTTTGGGGTAAGGATGATTATTTTCTGGGCAGAAGTATGGATGTTTTTATTACTAAACTGCGCAAACATTTCAAAAGCGATCCCAACATTGTACTGGAAACCATACACGGCGTAGGTTTCAGGCTATCAATCAACGCGGCTTAATACTGCTTTTAATTTTTCATACACAGCTTTCAATTCTTCCTGTGCTGGATTTAATTTAGCCCTTGTAAAATTTAAATCATTCGCCGAGTTAATAGGTACAAGATGCATATGTGCATGTGGTACTTCTAGCCCGATAACACTAATACCGCACCGGTTACAATCGAACGTTTTTTCAATGGCATGTGCAATTGGTTTTGCAAAAACCAGCATCGCAGCCAGGTAATCATCAGGCACATCAAAAATTTTATTCACTTCAACTTTAGGCACTACCAGCACATGGCCTGGTACCAATGGCTCAATATCAAGGAAGGCAATAAATTTATCGCTCTCTGCAATTTTATAAGAAGGTATGTCGCCCTTGATGATTTTTGAAAAAATGGTCATAACAAATGTTTTAGTAAATATAATACACAAAAAAATCCCATCCGCCGGTTGGTGGATGGGACAGAAATATTTTAGGATAATTAAAGTTCAATTTTATCAACCTTAAATTTTAGTACACCTGCAGGCACTATCACATCAACTACATCACCAATAACTTTCCCCAGCAAGCTGTTACCAATGGGCGAGGTTACAGAAATTTTTCCAAGCTTAAGATCAGCTTCATTCTCCGATACAATTTTATAAGTTACCTGTTTTTTAGTATTCATATTGGTTAAACTAACCTTGGTTAGTATTGACACTTTGCTGGTGTCGATATTGCTTTCATCCAGAATGCGGGCATTGGAAATAACACCTTCAAGCTGTTTTATCTTAGCTTCCAGCATACCCTGTGCTTCTTTGGCTGCATCGTATTCAGCATTTTCCTTCAGGTCGCCCTTTTCTCTTGCCTCGGCAATAGCATAACTTGCAGCCGGCCTATCCACCCCTTTCATGTGCTGCAACTCTTCTTTCAGTCTCTCAAACGTTTCAGCGGTTACATAATTAGTCGAATTCATAAAATTCAGTTTAAACAAATAAAAAAAATACAACGCCTCAGATAGCCTAAGGCGTTGCATGTATTACAAAAATAGTAAAAAAATTATACTTCCAGCTTTTCCAGCATAACCGCACTCATTTTATAAAATGCCTCTCCGGAGTAACCGGCAATATGCGGCGTTAATATTACATTGGGCTGATTGGTAAGATAGTTCATTTCATCCATCTGCGGGGCGGAAAAGCTGTCTAATTTTTCATTTTCCAAAACATCCAATGCTGCACCAGCTATCATATTCAGCTTTAAGGCATCAATTAATGCCGATGTTTGCACAACAGAACCCCGTGATGTATTAATGATATAGGGCCTTTGTTTGAGGGATTTAAAAAAATTGTCATTTGCCATGTGGTAGCTGTCGTCTGTAAGCGGAATATGAAAGCTTATAACATCGGCATAGCGGCAAATATGCTCCAGGTTGGCTTCTTTAATATTTGCATTTCCAAAACCATACTTATTTTTATCGTAAGCCAATACCGTTACATCAAAAACAGAAAGCAATTTTGCAAAGCTGGTTCCGGTATTTCCATATCCTATAATGCCAACCGTTTTACCGCTCAACTCTATCCCCCGGTTTTCTTCACGTATCCATTTTCCGCTTTTTATTTCATCAAAACTGCTGCTGATCTTTTTTAACAGATTCAACAGCATTCCCAAAGCATGTTCTGCCACCGCATTGCGGTTACCTTCCGGGCTACTTACACATTTTATTCCTTTGCTTTCGGCATACGGTACATCAATTAATTCCATACCGCTGCCCAGTCTTCCTATCCATTTTAAATTAACTGCCTTATCTAAAATATTTTTATCAATCTTTATTCTTGTGGTTACAATAATGCCTTCAGATTTATCAATAAAGCCAGCTAACTCATCATAGGTTATTTCAGGAAGATACAATACTGTAAATCCCTTGCGCTGCAAAGTTTCAATTAATATATCATGAGCTTTCGCAGTAACAATCACCGTTTTTTCCATACTCATTTTGAAGCAATCATACTTATTTCTACATTAACATTTTTAGGCAGGCCTTTTACTGCAACGGTTTCCCTGGCAGGATAGTCTGTCTTGAAATAACTGCCATAAATTTCATTTACAGCCGCAAACAAACTCATATCACTTAAAAAGATAGTGGTTTTAACAACATGGCCGAATTCCATACCAGCTTCTGTCAATATAGCCTCCAGATTTTTCATTACCTGGTTTGTTTCTTCTGTAATATCTGCATTTGCCAGATCCCCTGTACCCGGCACCAGTGCTACCTGACCCGAAATAAAGAGCATATCCCCGTTCATTACAGCCTGGTTATAAGGACCGATAGGCGCTGGTGCGTTAGGCGTGTTGATTATTTTTTTCATTTTTATTTTTGTTTATTTTATCAATTGCAAATATATCTTTTCTCAACCACCTATTTTTGTAAAAAAAAGTATGATTGTTGTTGCCGCATCGGATAGTCAATGGAATGAGCTCACGGGTTTAAGAAGCAATATGGAATGGCAAAGGGCAGATGCTGCAGCAGATTTTGATCAATACAATAATGCCGAAGCATTTTTTTGTTTAAAGGGGCATGAAATTGCAGCGGGTTTTAATTCTTTAACAAAGCCGGTTATTATCAACTCGGTCATTCAACCGCTTGCCGGTTTATCTTTACCATCAAATGTTTATCGTATTAATGGATGGCCCACTTTTTTAAACCGCCCGGTTTGGGAAATAGCCGGAGCTGAAAATGAAGCAATTGAAACCCTTTTTAAAGCACTTAATATCAAAATTAATTTTGTAAAAGATGAACCTGGCTTTGTAAGTGCAAGAGTTATTGCCATGATCACTAATGAAGCATATTTTGCACTGGAAGATAATGTAAGCAGTAAAGCTGAAATTGATACTGCCATGAAACTTGGTACCAACTACCCTTTTGGGCCATTTGAATGGGCTGCGGTTATTGGCCTGGAAAATATACTTGCGTTACTGCAACAACTTTATTCAACCGACAGCCGTTATAAACCATCTCAACTTTTAATAACCGAAGCATCAGAAAAAAAATAATGAGCCTTATTTTAAATATAGATACCGCTTCGGAAAATGCGCATGTTAGTCTTGCTAAAAACGGGCAGGTTTTACACATGCTCAGCAGCGAATCGCAAAAAGAACATGCCTCTTTTTTGCAAACAGCCATACAGCAGTTAACAAAAGTTGCCAACATTAATTTAAAAGAAATTGACGCAGTTGCTGTTACCGCAGGGCCAGGCTCTTACACCGGTTTAAGGGTTGGTATGGCCAGTGCAAAAGGTTTGTGTTATGCCTTAAAAAAACCATTCATTACAATGAGCACCCTTGAAATATTAACGGTTTCTGCATTGCAAATTTATCCGCCTGCGGCAGATGAAATTATTTTATTTTGCCCAATGATAGATGCAAGACGGATGGAAGTTTTTACAGCAATTTATCAAAATGATCTTACGCTGTATCTACAACCTTGCGCAATGATATTGGATGAATTTTCTTTCGAAAAGGAACTATTGAACAACAAAATTCTATTCTTTGGAAGCGGATCAGAAAAATGGAAAAATATTTGTAAACACGGCTATCGGGACACGAATGCCAGCTTTAAATCCGTGTCAATTTTGCCCGAATCACTCAGCAAAACTTCAAATAACCTTTTTTTGAAAAAAAAATTTACAAATGTGGCTTATAGCGAGCCTTTCTATCTAAAAGAATTTCAGTCAGTTATCTAAGCATCAAATAATATTCCCAAAAAAAACGTTATAATTAAATGAATACATATAATTGCATAAGCAATTAACAGTATATTTGTATTGTTCAAACATTGTTCAAGCATATTTAAAATTAAATTCTATGATGGTTTCTTCTCAAACTCGAGAGCAGGACACAACCGGTTCTGCCAAAAATTCTCCAATTAATGTAGATTACATTGCGCTTAAAAAAGCAGCATTGGTGCTACGGGCTTTAAATCATAAGCTGCGTCAGCAATTACTGAAATTAATTGAAGATGAAAAAAAGATTACGGTAACAGAAATTTACGTTCGCTTACGTTTGGAGCAGTCTGTAGCCTCTCAACACCTGGCTATTTTGCGCAAAGCCGGTATTGTAAACACAGAGCGTGATGGAAAATTTATTTTCTACACAGTTAACTACAAGCGCATCGACGAAATCAGCCAGTTTGTAAAAGACCTGGTAGGTTAAAATTTCTGCAAAAATGAATGTAAGCGTTTGGGCAAATTGCCTGAACGCTTTTTTTATTTTAACTTAGCACTTTACTTCAAGCAAATAATTTATCATGTTTATAAAACAATTGTACACCAGTTGCCTTAGTGAAGCTGCGTACTATATAGAAAGTGAAGGCGAAGTAGCCATAATAGATCCGTTAAGGGATACTGAGGAATATATTAAACTGACCAAAGAAAATAATGCAGGTATTAAATATATTTTTGAAACGCATTTTCATGCCGATTTTGTAAGCGGGCATATTGATTTGAGCAAAAAAACCGGAGCCCCCATTATTTACGGCCCGGGTGCAATAACCAGTTACGAGGTACACAATGCAACAGACAACGAAATATTTAAACTGGGAAAAATAACCATACAGGTTTTGCATACACCGGGGCATACATTGGAAAGCAGTTGTTATTTACTGCGTGATGAAAATGATAAACCCCATGCCATTTTTACCGGGGATACTTTATTTGTTGGTGATGTTGGCCGCCCTGATCTGAGCAGTGGAAACATGACCAGTGCCGAGCTTGCAGGCATCATGTACGAAACGATACAAAATAAAATATTGCCACTGGCAGACGATGTAATTGTTTACCCGGCACATGGCGCAGGCAGCAGTTGCGGCAAAAGCATGGGACCCGAAACCTTCAGCACTATTGGAGAACAGAAAAAAAGTAATTATGCATTGCAACCGCAAACCAAAGAAGAATTTGTTGCTGCGGTAACGAACGGACTCTCTATACCACCAAAATATTTCGCCATTAATGCCCAAATAAATATGCAGGGCTATGCAAGTTTAGATACGGTTAAACAAAAAGGATTATCGCCATTATCGCTTACTGAATTTAAAAAGCTGAAAGATGATGATGTACTTATTTTAGATACCCGCCATGCAACGGTTTTTACACAGGGCTTTATACCGGGCAGTATTTTTATAGGGCTTGAAGGCCGCTTTGCTGAATGGGCAGGCAGTTTACTATCTTTTACCAAACCAATGGTTTTGATAACTGAACCAGGTAAGGAAGAAGAAACTGTTATTCGCTTATCAAGGGTTGGATTTGATAAAATGCAAGGGTTTTTAACCGGCGGCTTTGAAGCCTGGCAAAATGCAGGCGAACGGGTTGATATGATTGTTGATATTGAGGCTGATGAACTGGCAATGGATATGCCGCATGACCCTAATTTGGTTGTGGTAGATGTAAGAAGAGAAACCGAATTTGCTGATGGGCATATTGCAGGTGCACAAAACCTGCCGCTGAATGAAATGAATGATGTTTTAAATCTTTCGCATTTTGAAGATACCCAAAACTTATATGTGCATTGTGCAGGCGGATACAGAAGCGTAATTGCTGCTTCTCTTTTAAAACGTGAGGGCACCCATAACCTCAGAAATATTTTGGGAGGATGGGGGAAAATTAAAGAACAGAAAGATATTAAAGTTGAGAAAGAAGCCAGTGTTTTGAATTGATCTGCCATTTTATCCTTTTGCTTTTGTTGGCCTTACTGCCAAAGCGTTGAGGGATATGAGAATATTTTTTATCTGAGAAGTAAAAGATTTCCCTTCTTAAACACATCGCCACATAATGTTTTTGCACTTATAATATAAATATAGTTGCCCCGATCAGCAGGCTGTCCTTTAAAATAACCATTCCAGCAAACAGCGGCATCGGTAGTTTCAAAAACTTTTTGGCCATAACGGCTATAAATCACAAAATGTAAATCCTGCACATCCCGGTAATACTTTATACCAAAGCAATCATTTATACCATCGTTATTTGGGGTGAAGCTGTTGGGCAATATAATGCCTTTGTTATCAAAATTTACAATCAATGTTATGCTGTCGGTATTGGCGCAACCGGAATTATTTACTGCAGTTACAAAATATGTAGTTGTACCTGCAGGGTTTGCAACCGGGTTAGCGATGGCCGCATTATTTAATGTTGCGGCAGGCAACCATTTATATGAAACCGCCCCACCTGCACTTAATTGTGCAAAAGGTTTATTACAGTTTATATCATTTGACTTTGTGGCTTTAACCTGCGGCAATGAAAGTACGGTTACAGTAACCACAAAGCTGCTGTCGTTGTTGCAGGCTTTATCAGTTATGGTAACTGTATAAGCAGTTGTAAATGGAGGGTTGGCAATGGGGTTCATGATATTGGCATTGCTTAAATAAAATGCAGGTGCCCACAAATATTGAAATGCATTTCCATTATTTCCGTTTAGCTGAACGGATTGGTTTTTGCAAATTGTTTTATCTGGCGGAGCAACAAAAGTAACCGGAATTTTTACATTTACATTAATGGTATCGTTTGCTTTGCACCCGTTAGTGCCTGTGCCGGTTACAATTAGAGTATGTGATGCAGGGTCAATATACCGGGGGCTTTCAATGGTTGAATCGCTTACAAAAATACCGGGGCTCCAGGCGTAATTTGCCGCACCACTGGTTGTTAAGATAAGCGATGCATTTTTGCAGATAGCAGTATCGGGCAATGTTTTTACCTGCGGATTTTTATTAATGGTTACTGTTACAGAATCAATGGCCAGGCAACCGGTTCCGTTTGAAACAGTTAGATAAAATTTTGTTGTAGTATCAATAGTTGCTGTTGGATTTTGCAGTGTACTGTTATTAAGTACCGCAGCCGGCGACCAGTTAAAGATACCAGTACCACTGCCGTTTAATGGGACCGAAACAAATCCACCGGAGCAAAGTGCAGTATCAGAGCCGGCTTCTGCCCGCATGAGGCCCGCAGAATTTATCAGACTTGTAATACTGTCTTTACAACCATTAATATCGGTAACAACCAATTTAACCGGGTAAATTCCAACTGCGTTATAATTATGAACAGCATCCTGCGTATTGGCAGTTCCTCCATCGCCAAAATACCATTGCCAGGAAGCAACAGGATAAGTATTTATGTATCCAAAGCCTTTAAATAAAATATTGTTGCAGTAATTAAAGCTGGTATCAATTCTTACCGAATCAATATTTGGTTTAAACAAAACAGTATCGTAGGGCAACACCAGTTCAAAAACCGCAATCCCATCACTGCCTGCTGTTGCACCCCATGCATTATTTGCATCCTGTTCTATTACACCATTTAATCCGCCCGTGGCGATAGGTGTAATATTGGCCGGAAACGAACTACCTGTAAGAAATGTAACGCCACCACCACCACCACCACCAGGGCCGGCCCTGCCACCCGGTACAACAGGCCCATACACATTAGCACCATTTCCGCCTTTGGTTTCTAAATTCAGGTTGCCAATAATGCTGGTATAACTTAATAATATTGTTCCGCCTGCACCACCACCGCCACTGCCATCATTACAATTTGCGGCTCCGCAAATGCCGGCATCTTCACCATTTGCATGAATAAGTTCTTCAAACATTTCAAGTGCTTCTGTAATGATGATGATGATACCACCACCGTTACCGCCACCAGGTACCGTTACCCCGGCATTATCAATATGCCCGGCACCGCCGCCGCTGCCCATAAATATTTTATTAACTGCATTGTTATACAAGAGCGCTGCACCGCCAACACCCCCATTGTTAAACGGTGCAGCATTGCAACTGTCGGACTGATAACCACCATGCCCGCCGGCACCGCCATTGCCGCCACCACCAGCGCCGCTATTATGGCTGTTACCACCGCCACCACCACCGCCAAGGTTTCCTTTTCCTTTAATTAAATTTTGTGAAACAGTCCCGATACTTTCGCCTCTTAAAGTAGCATAATTGCTGCTGGCCGGGTAATAATAATTATTTTGATTACAATTGCCTGCGTTATTAGCTGCATTAAAACCTGCCGCTCCTCTAAAGCCTCTTCCCGAAACATAAATATCTTCAACCGATGTTATACCAATGGTTGCATACACTGCAACAATACCTCCTTTTGCCCCGTCCCATGCATCGCAGGTTAAGCCACCACTAAAGTACCCGTTCTTAAATTTTGGAACCCTTACCAATTGTACCACCCCATCGGGTATATCATAACCACGGGTGAGTTTATTTAAGAAAGTTAGCGTGTTACCCAATTTCGCATTGATGTAATTAAATTCGTAATTTCCGGCATTGCCATAATCAAGTATAGTTCCAAAGGCAGCAGTATTACTGGTATCTATAATAGCACCCTTCATCTGTATCATTAATACCGTATCGCCGGCATTGAATGCAGCGGCATCATCAACAGTAATTGTATTGGTACAGATATCAAATGCTAAAATTGCGGCATAGGCATTAATGGTTTCGGGTGGATCATGCTGAGGCTTATTAACAACAGGTTGTTGTATAGGCATCTTACGGCCGGGAATAACCTGACTATAGGTGTAATTGGATACTAATAGTAAAAAAAGTGCAAGTTTTTTCATAATGGCACTTTAAAATTAGTTTATGTAAGTTTAAATTTAAATGCTGTTTTAATAGGTTAAGTTAACCTGTTCCATTTTGCTCTTGTAAAAAGAGTGCAAACATGCTCATCACTGTTAGCAATTCAAATATTGCAAAATTCCCAAGCAGCATATTTCTAAATTAACCATCCCTTTCATAATCAATCGTATTGATCATCCATAGAAAATTAAATAAACTCCATAATAGATGTGATTTGCTACAATACTATAAAGCAAGGCTTGCCACTCTTACTGTCATTCCCTTATCATCCGTCCATGCAAATATCAATCTTTTTCCCGACCGGGTCATTTGTGGAAAACCACTTGACCGGGATTCGGAAGAAGAA